>JBJMGL010000362.1:0-37259 GCA_045807985.1 Bryobacteraceae bacterium | reverse complement strand
TCATCACGGCTCAGGCGCTTTTCCGTCATTAAGAAATCGATCATCTCCCGCGCCGCCAAGTCCGTCGCCTTATTCAAGTCCTCATTGAATCCCATCGTGATGTAGCTTTGGGGAGTTTCCGCGCGGGGCCATCGCAGCATCACGCCTTTATGAACGACAAAAGTAAATGTGCCGGTAAGCGACGTTTCCATGGCCGTCACATCGATCTCGCCGTTGCCCATGCCCGCATGGCCGTCACCCACCTCAAAGAGCGCCCCCTTTTGATGAACTGGAACGTACAATTTGGCACCCGCCGTTAACTCTTTGAGATCCATGTTGCCCGCATGAATCCACGGCGGAGCGCTATTCAACTTTCCTTCACCCGGCGGCGCAATCCCCATGCTGCCGAAAAAAGGCTTCAACGGAATCTCAATACCGGGAGCAAATTCGCCCACCATCCGCTGCCGGTCCAGCGGAATGATCTTCGTCCGCGGGTAGGGATAATCGTCCTGAAAAATACCTGTTGTCGGACCAAAGCCGTTATAGGCATATGGCATATCAAGCGTAATCTTTTCGATCCGCACTTCGAGGACATCCCCCGGTTCAGCTTCTTCGATGTACACAGGGCCCGTAAGCAAGTGTCCACCCGGGCCTTTCTCGCTGGCGGGCACTTTCTCGTAAATCTCTTTCAATTGTGGCTGAACATCCTCCGGCTTTACGCCGGAAGCCATTAACCGGTCTGGGTTACCAGAAACGGTCTGAATCTGTACGCTGTCACCGGAGTGAATTTTCAGAACAGGCCGGGCATGAGCCCAATAATAGCCCCAACAAATCGTCTGTGGCGTAACAAGGAGAACCTGAGTTTCCGCGCCTTGCGCTACGGCGCACGCAAGGAAAAGGGACAAAGGAAGAGAACGCATTCCCCATGGTACTGATGTGCTGTGAATGGCCAAGGAGGAAATCGAATTTGGAATTCTGTCACTGTCTTAGCGATGATTGAATAGATGACTCGGACGAGAAGCCATGTTCCGGTTAAGGGAACACTGGCCTGTGGGATTGCAGCCTATTTATTAACTTCCATGTTGGCCGCTAAAGAACCGGGAAACAGGACAAACCCGATTACGTGGTCAGCAAAACTGCGCCTCCGGAGCTTAGCGGCTATCCCGCAGCGGCTGAACCAGCCCTTCGATGACCGTTTTGATGGACAGGTTCATGGAAAACCAGCCACGATTGCCAGTTGCACTGATTACCTGCGGCTCTCACCGGAGGCATTCAAGCTATCAAATGAAACTGAAAGCGGCGTTTTACAGTCCTATGCAGTCGATTGCGTTGCGCTTGATATGCTCCGGAGAGCAACACCGGCGCGAACGAACTTTATTGGCGCCTTTCCCTTAACGGCAGATTCTCTTTCAATGTTGCCGCCGGAACTAGCGCCGGCAGTATCGCATGAACAACAAGCTGCCGCCTCTACCGCTAATGCTGCTGGAAAATCATGGGCAGCCTTTCAGCCTGGAGCGACCGCAAAGACCGTGGATGAAAACCAGATCGTTGTCACGCAAGGCGACTGGCGGGTAAAGATAACCGAATACGCGTGCGGAGATTTCGACGGCGACGGGTTTCAGGATCTTTTGGCGCGTGCCGATTACGCGGCGACGCGGGGCACCTATGGAAATACGAAATTGTTTCTGCTAGGGCGTAAGCGCGCTGCAGAGCGATTGCGCTGCGAAAAGAAGATTACTATTCGCTGAAGGCCACCGAGTGATTAAGGATGCGCGGGTTGCGTCGCGGCACCAGGTTTTGCCGGAGGCGGTGTTAGCGGCTGTTCCTTTGCTGCCGCCAGGAAACGATTTTTTGTGTCATTGTTTCGCTGCTCGCTTGGGCCTTCCCGGTGGCATTCAGCTGTGCATGTAGCCCAGTCCTTTTCATTGGCGGCGCCTACCAGCTTAGGGAAAGCGCTCAGTGAACCTAGGTTATAAATCATATCCAGGAGAGCCAGTTGCGCGGAGCTTGCAAAATGATCCCAATCAGAGAAAGTCTGGCGGGCGGAGGCTTCGAAACCGTTAATTTTCGTAGTGAGCGCCGCGTCAATATCTCCTTGTAGCATCTTCATGGTTGTAAACTTCTCATAAAAGTTGGCGAGATGAGGCGTAGCTTGGCCTTTTATCTCCGTCCACTCCCCTTTAATTTGGTCTGCAGTTGCTTTCTGCGGAACCGAGAGAACAACCGGGGATGGCTGAGTTACAGCAGCGGCATTCAAATAAAATGTATAGTTGGTTGCGGTATTAACGGAGTCGAGAAGAAAACCAACACCGACTGTCACGTACCCACGCGAGTCAAGGTACATGTAAGGAATATTCCCTTCGTATTGCTTGAGCATACTGAGTGCACTAGCAAGATCTTTCATGAACCGTTCTCCCGTTTAATTTTGCCAGAAAATTGCCCTGTATGGTTTACACCGCTACCTGCATGCTCTTTTCAATCGCCTCAGCGATGAGCTTGCCGTGAAAACGCCCATTCTCGATAAAAATCTCGTTTGTGTGCGTTCCCGCCACAATCACACCCGCTAAATAAACTCCCTGGCGTTCACTTTCAAGCGTGTGCGGATCAGTAATCGGCTTCGAAGTAGACGGATCTAGGTGGATGCCATGTTCGGCCATGAACTCGAAATCCGGACGATAACCTGTCATCGCAAACACAAAATCATTTTTCAGGCAAACTTCGCCTTGCGGCGTTTGCAAAATAACATCATGCGGGCGAATCTCCTTCACGGTGCTCTTGAAATAGGCCTTCACCTCGCCGACCTTGATGCGATTCTCAATGTTTGGTTTAATCCAATACTTCACACTGTTCGAAATCTCCGGCCCGCGATGCACCATCGTGACGCGCGCCCCCGTCCAGAACAACTCCAGCGCCGCAATGCAAGCGGAGTTCTTCGCCCCCACAATCAAAACATCGTGATTGTAGTAAGGATGCGCCTCCCGGTAATAGTGAATGACCTTATCAAGATCCTCACCCGGCACATTCAGCCGGTTGGGGATGTCATAATAACCGCTCGCCAAGATGATTTTGCCGGCGCGATAACAATGGCGCCCTCCATCCGTTGTCTCCGTGCGAATCGAGAAGTTTCCGTCTGAACCCTCAAACCCAAGCACTTTCTCGTACTGGTGAACATTCAGCTTATAGTGATCCGCCACGCGCCGGTAATACTTCAGCCCTTCCGTGCGGCCCGGCTTCTCATTCAGAGAAGTCATGGGAATATCGCCGATCTCCAGCAGCTCCGGCGTGGTGAAGAAGACCAGGTTGATCGGGTAATGATAAATCGAATTGACGATGCAACCTTTATCAAACAACACCGAATTAAGACCGCGCTTTTTCAGCTCAATCCCGCATGCCAGGCCCGTCGGTCCAGCGCCGACAATCGCTACATCAAAATGTTCCGCCACGAATTACAGCAAAGCCTCCACTTTCTGATAAACATTTTCAAGAGCGGACGGCAACCGCGCCAGATCCTTGCCAGCGCCTTCCGCCATATCAGGCCGTCCGCCGCCCTTGCCGCCAATCGCCTGCGCCACTTCCCCGACCAGCTTTCCTGCCTGCACCTTCCCGGTTAAATCCTTGCTCACAGCGGAAATTACGGAAATCTTGGAATCCTTAACGGATGCAATCACAATCACCGCGCTGCGATACTTGTTGCGCAGCGAATCAGCCACTGTTCTGAGTTGCTTCGCATCCAGACCTTCCACGGTCTCCGCAATCACCGTTGCGCCATTCATCACCCGGCCCGTCAAATTCTCAATCTGCTGATGAGCCAGCTTCGTTTTCATCCCACCAATTTGCCGCTCCAGCGTCCGTTGCTGCTCCAGTGTTTTTTCCAGTTGATCCAGCACGCCCATCTGCGAGGTATGAAGCATCTCACTAGCCTTTGTCAGTTGATCCGTAGCTTCCTGGAAACGGTCCAGCGCGCCCTCACCCGTTACTGCTTCGATGCGCCTCACGCCGGCTGAGATACTACCTTCATAGACAATCTTGAACAGCCCGATATCACCTGTGCGGCTTACGTGCGTGCCGCCGCATAACTCACGGCTGAAACCGGGAACACTGACCACGCGCACGTTTTCCCCATACTTTTCTCCAAAGAGAGCCATCGCGCCCGTAGACAGCGCCTGCTCCAAATCCATGATGTCGGTGGAGACGGGCGTATTAGCAAGGATCTGTTGATTGACCAGCCGCTCCACTTCACGCGTTTCATCATGGGTAAGCGCCGAATAATGCGAAAAATCAAAACGCAATCGCCCCGGCTCCACCACGCTGCCAGCTTGCTTAACATGAGGGCCTAACACTTGACGCAGCGCGGCATGCAAAAGATGCGTCGCCGTGTGATTCCGCGCCGTGGCCGAACGCGAGGGCCTATCCACGATAGCCGTTAACTGGTCGCCTTTTCTGATGGGCCGCAGCACTTGAATCTTATGCACCGTCACAGCGGAGGTAGCTTTGTATACGCCCTCCACCGCCGCCACTCTCTCGTGCGTATCGCTCGTGAGCAGCAGGCCCGTGTCCGCCACCTGTCCGCCCGATTCGGCATAGAACGGAGTCTTCGGAAAAACCACCTCGGCGGGTCCTGCTTCAACCAGCTCTACTTCCTGCTTATCGACAATTAAAGACGCAACCTGAACCGGCCCTTCCAGACTCTCGCGGCCCACAAATTCAACCGCGGCCAGAGACTTATAAACATCGGCAACCTGCGCCTGGGCCGCGCCCCGCCAACTCGCTCGCGCCCTTGTGCGCTGCTTTTCCATCTCGGCGGCAAAGCTCTCGCGGTCAATGGTCAGTCCAAACTCCCGCGCCATCTCCTCCTGCTCGTCCAGCGCCAGCCCGTAGGTATCATAGAGCCGGAAAGCAGACGCTCCCGGCAGCACTCCGTCAGCCGCCTTCTTCGCCTCCTCCTGAAAGAATCGCTCCGCCACCTGGAACGTGGTCGCATACCGGTTCTCTTCCTCGCGCACCAACCGCGCCACCCGTTCCTTGCTCTCCGCCAGCTCCGGGTAAGCATGATGCATAAAGTCAGCGACAAATCCCACCAATTTATGCAGATAAGCCTCTGCCCCTCCGGCTAGGCGTCCATTGCGCAGGGCGCGCCGCATAATCTTCCGCAGAACATAACCGCGTCCTTCATTGGATGGAATCACGCCATCATGAATCGGAAACTCCGTGGCCCGCGCATGGTCGGCATTGATCCGCAACGCCGTATCCGTCCGTTCATCAGCTCCAAACTCCACATGCAACAATTCCGCCGCCCGATGAATGATTGGCTCGATCAGATCAGATTGATAATTCGAAATTTTGCCCTGCAGAATCGCGGCCACGCGCTCCAGCCCCATCCCCGTATCAATCGAAGGACGCGGCAACGGAGTCAGGGCGCCATCGTTCGCCCGGTCATACTGCATAAAGACCAGGTTCCAGATCTCCACAAAACGTCCGCCGCCATCGAGCGGAAACTGTTCCTGTTCGCGCCCTTTTTCGGCGGCTCCCGGCCCCAAATCATAATGAATCTCCGAGCAAGGACCGCACGGCCCCGTCTCTCCCATCTGCCAGAAATTATCTTTCTCATCCAGCCGGAAGATCCGGGATTTCGGCACCCCCGCCACTTTCTGCCAAAGCTCTTCCGCTTCGTCGTCTTCGCGGAACACAGTGATATACAGCTTGTCCTTGGGCATGCCGAACCACCGCGAATCAGTGACCAGTTCCCAAGCAAACGCAATCGCATCCGCCTTGAAGTAATCACCAAACGAAAAATTCCCAAGCATCTCAAAAAACGTGTGATGCCGCCGCGTATAGCCGACGTTTTCGAGATCGTTATGTTTGCCGCCCGCCCGCACGCACTTTTGCGAAGACGCAGCCCGCGAGTACTCGCGTTTCTCCAGTCCGAGAAACGTTTCTTTAAACTGATTCATCCCCGCGTTGGTGAACAGCAGAGTGGGATCATTCGCGGGAATCAGCGACGAAGATCGTACAATTTTGTGGCCTCCTCCGGCGAAGAACTGCAGAAACTTCGCGCGGATCTCATTTCCGGTCATTCTCCTTCAGTTTCGCATTGGAGACCTTACCAGGAAGACAGTTCCATAAGCCTCGGTCTAATAACTTAGCGCCTTTAATTCTTAGCCTGTGGATTAGCAAGTCGCTTTACCACGAAACTCGTATTTCTTTCTAAATCTGCGAATGCAGTACCATCACGCTCACACAATCCTAAGCGGTTTCAATGCGCCATCTCTCCACATGGCACTCCGGCAGCACGTTTCCGGTAAAGTGGAAGCAAATTAAATTCCGCCTCCGCTTCATCGAAAACACCGAACCTGCTGCCGCCTTCAAAATCACCAGCTTTGAAAACGCTGATTTGTCCCAAGGTCAGATACTTGCGAATCGTGCTATTCACCTGCTCAGGGGGCAAACCAGCCGTACACTACAGCCTTGGAGGTCGTAAACTGGAAGAAAAAGAAGCTTATGACGCATGAATACGTCGAGGAGCGGGAAGGCGGATTGTATGTCGCGGGAAGCGGCGTCTCGCTGGCATCTGTAATCATCGCTTTTCAAGAGGGCGCCTCGCCCGAGATGATTCGTCAAAACTATCCCAGCCTCAGTCTAGCCCAAGTCTACGGAGCCATTGCCTTTTACCTGAACCACCCCTCGGAAGCAAAAGCTTACCTAGTGAGCCTGCAGGAAAAATGGAACGCCCTGGAGCGGGGGGCTCATGTGCCTCCCCTGGCGATGTAGGAGCGCCTTGAGGCGGCCCGGCAACGGTTACTCATTGTGCAAGAATGATCCGCTTCTTTCTAGCGGATGCTGACCTAAACCGGGCTATCGTGGATGGGTTGATTCGCCGAAATCAGCAGACGCACTTTCAAAAAGCCGAAGAGATCCCGTTGGAAGGCCTGCCAGACTCCGAAGTGCTTTCTACCGTTGCAAATCGAAATTGCGTGCTGGTAAGCCATGATGTGTCAACGATGCCTCATCACTTTCGTCAATTTGTGACTCACTCGCACAGTCCAGGCCTCATTCTGATTCCACAGGCTCTGCCAATCCGAACCGCCATTGATAGTCTGGCTTTAATCAGCGAAGCCTGCTTGCCCGAAGATTTAAGTAGGTCCTCAAAGGTTTTTTGACACCTTAGCAAGCCAGAAGCGGCCCGACAAGATGCCGGCCTTGCGCAGTCGTTCGCGTCGAGACAGGTTGAGGACATATTGACAGGCCGCCTCGGCGCTCTGGTCAATAGCCCGAGTGGGCTGGTTGGCCAAAGCCTTCGCCGTGACATGCCTCCATAACTGATCCATCGCGTTCCACTCCGGCGTGGCACGGGGCAACCAGCGAATCTCGATGCCCAGCGTGCGTGCCAAGGCCTGACTCTCGCCGGCCGTATGGGCCGAACCACGATCCTCAAACAGCACGATGTGCCAGCCACGCCAGTGCGAGTGGATCTGTTGCAGGAAAGTTTGGTGACTCTCCCCATCCCATTCCGCAGTGACCAGCAGAGTCACCTCGCCGGTGCGGGCATTAATCGCTCCGTGCAGAATGCACTGGGCGCGATGGCCGCTCAGGGGCACTTCGGCTTGTCCGCCAATCGGCCCGTATCGCGCCTACAACGGAGGAGTTTCAGTCACGATGGTTTCGTCCAACATCAGCACCACCGTGCGGAGGCGACCTCGCAAGCCAGTTTGAAGCCCCTTTTGCTTGGCGCCACGTAACCAGGCGGTAGCGAGGACGCTTCCACGGTCGGCCCAAGCGGTGAATGGCCCGGCGTACGCTGACTCGGCCAAGTGCTTTTGTAGCAGCGGAGCCGTCCAGGTCGTGACCGCATAACCGTGTAGACGCGGATCACCGTCGATCAGAGCGGCAATCAGCGGGTCGATGATGCCCTGCGCGGTGGCCGGACGGCCGCTCCGTTCGGCGGCGGCTAGCCGTTCGGCTACGGGGTCGGAGCGTGTGAGAAACTGCGTTGCCCAGTTATGCACAGCCTGTCGAGAAACACCGAGCCGCCCGGCGATGGTGGGGATGCTTTCGCCCGCGGCTCGCCACAGCAGCGCTTGGCATCGCCGCAGAAGGCGAGCCTCCGGCGTCACTCGCACGAGGCGCTGGAGAGTCATTCGCTGCTTCGCCGTGAGGCGGAATGGGCATCTTCAGAAGCCATGCCCTATAAACGCTTGTCAAAAACTTTTGAGGATCTACTTAGATCCCCAGCTTAGTCCTTGCTTTGATCCTAAGTTATAGAAGTAGCGACTAACCGTTGTTTTTGTTTCTATGACAGGATCGCTTCGTGGGCTGTCATAAGAAACAACATCATACGGCGGTCTAAGATCAACGCTTCACGGCAACAATTGTTACATCGTCGAACACGTTTCCCGTGAGATTAAAACGGCCTGGCAAATAGTACACATACTGATACGGCGAACCGGCGTTTGCCAGGCTAAGCGCTTGTGAGATAAGGGCGTTGACCTTGGGGATTGTGCCGGGAATTGCGCCGCGCAGCCCGGCGGCCACGTCGCCCGAAATGGCGCCGCCTTCGACATAGTATCCCCAGTAAGCGACATATCCTTGCAGTTTTCCGTTAGAATCGACGTAAAGATAGACGAAGTAACGGACCTGCGCGTAGTGATCGGGCCAAGGCCAGGGAGTGTGGACATTGATCGGCACGTTGACGTAGATAAACGTGCGCTCGATATCGTTCGGGTGCCGTCGCTCGATGAGTCACCGGGCGGCCACATATCCCAAGTAAAGATCGCATGGCCGGCAGGGCTGACCTTAGGCGTGGCATTGACAATGTCGGCAATCGCACTTTGCGGTATCAAACTGCTGAGGGTGACCGGCCTCGTTTCGTTTGCAAAGCGCCGGACGATCAGCGCAGAAGTAGCAACATCGTTGAAATCGTTGCCGACATAATGGACTTCTCCGCGCTGTCCGGGAATGATCGGGTAATTTTGATAGCGCCCAAAATAGCGAGCGTGTTCAAACAGCACGATGCTCCCCCGACTTCGTTAAGCGATGAATTATAGGCAATTGAGGAAATCATGTCGTTCATGCCAACGGCGCCAAGATCCGGCCGCCAATATCCCCAACCCGGAGTCATGTCTTCGAAGACCGACCTGCCTCCGAAGTCGGCATGCTCATAGGCCGTGTACCAAATATCATCGGTCAGAGGGGGCGAATTCTTGGTGTCCTCGACGCTGAACAGTTTGGCGACCCGATTCACGGCCTTGAGATGGCCCTCATCCGGGATCTGCGACGTTGTGATGCGGTTCATCGCTGCCTGCAGAAGTAGCCCGTTTTGAGCCGATGGGTCAGCCTCGAAGCGAGCTTCCAGTTTCTCCAGAGCTTTGAGCGGGGCGAGACCGGCGAGTTCGGGCACGAAACTCTCGACTTAATGGAGCAAGGGCGCGCCAACCGCGCTTTTGTTGTTGGCGGCAATCACCGCCGTGGTGAGTCTTTCAAGGTAGTGTAGTTGGTCCACGCCAAATCCATCACTTAGAATTTCCGCATCCGCGACATGGTCTCGCGGGTTCAGCCCAGAACTTCGCGACCATTCGGCCAGCTGCGTCAATTCATTGGTGTCATGTAGGGCTGTTTCCCACTGCGCTTTTTCATGTTGTCTTATCCTGAATTTGTTGAATTTCGACTTTCTGGTCGATCACCTGAGATAGCGAGGCTTAAGCCGATATTCCGCCAATTTTTCCAAAAGACTGCATGATAGGTGTCGTATTGTTGCAAATGATTGCGGCTCCACCCGGCGATCTTTCGTTAGCAGCCTCTTGCCTCACCGTTGGCGGGAGGGTACGCTCAAGTTGCCAGTAAAAGCATTCGATGAAGATAACCGGCATTGAAACTGTGCTTTGGAAATCTCGACGACGCACCGTTTTTGCCGCTTTGGGATGTGAGTACCCTCCGGATCAGTACCAATAAGTCGGCTTCAATCCGGCAATCCGAACTTTAATTTCACCTGTCTGTATAGAAACTGTCGACATGTTGCGCTTACCCGGAACTACTTCTGATGCTCATGCTTTCGTACACATAGATCATGAATCCAAAGAGTACGAACGTATCTGAATTGCGATCTCAACTTTAGAGCGGCGGTCCAGCAGACTGCGGGTGCGCATGCGGACATTGCAGAGGGAGAGCTTTTATGAAGGTGTCTCAATTTGAGTAAACTACCAGATACATTGGTGCGGCATGTGCCGGGTCGTCATAGATACGAATGTGCTTGTCGCAACGCTACGGTCACGAAAGGGCGCGTCATTTGCAACCTTGAATACCATCGGACAGAACTGGCGGCCGATAATTTCGGTTGCATTGATTCTGGAGCACGAGGCTGTTCTTAAACGCGAAGCAGCGCGTTTGGGTATTTCGGAACTGGTAGTGAATGCAATTTTGATGCATTTTGTGGCCGCGAGAAGTTTAAGAGCGCATTAGCGCCGATTCCTGATCGTGAGCCTGAAGAGTACGACCGACTCTGATTGCCATCCCAATTTTTAAAGCGGCGGCCCGGCAGGTTGCGGGAGCGCGGCGCTTTTCGGGACGCTAGCGGCCGGATTTGCCAGGTAGCGCGTGAGGTCGCGCTCGGACTGCCGTAGGGTCGCTTCGCTCACGGCATCATCGTCGCGCATGGCGCTAATTCTGCCTTTCAGCCGCACCAGTTGCTCGATCACGACGGCTCTCGTTTCCGGCGACGATTTTGGATTCGCACCGAGCATCATGAGTTCATCGAGAGCTACTTGCCTGGTGACTCGCCGAAGAGAACGCGCCATTGGAGCAGCGTCCCGCGCCGCGTTCCAGGTAGCGTCCAGAATCTTATTAATAGTTTCGGGTAGCGTCAAGGCATTTTCCTGCCGGTCCGCAAACGTGATGAGACGATTTGCCGTTTCGGGTTGCAGAATTTGGCCGATCACCATGTCGGCGAGAGTACGGGCGGCGGAAAGGTGGTCGAAGGCATAGCCCGTCGAGACGTGGAACTCCTCTAGCGATGTCGTTGACCTGGAGCCGCTGTACTCCCCGCCTCTGCCATAGGGATCAGGGGTCAGCAGTCTCAGGAGCGACTCGGGAAACTCCAGTTCCTCCGGTTGCAGGGCGCTGGTGAGCAAGCCTAGAATCTCGCGCTGGAATGCCGCCGGGACAATTTCAGTAGGCGGAAGCGCGTCTCCTTTCATGACGTAATTGTGGTACATGCCTCCGATGTAACGAACTCCCGAGTCAATGGCCCAACGATGATGGAGGTATGTCATCCAAAGACCTTCGCCGCGCAGATCGCTGATGTCCTCACCCGGTTGAAGCACGGCTAATCCGTAATGCGATAGCAGGACTTTGCGCTGTTTGATGGTTTCACGCAGGTAAGTCGCCGCGTCCGATAGATCGTCGTAACGGTTCCAACGGGGATCGGAGTCAGGAGTAAAGATGAAACCTTTGCCGCGCATCTCCGCGACAATCGCCGTCATTCCGTCTTTTTCGCGAGCGGGAGGAAACTCCGTGTAGGAGTAGCGCACCATGTATTTATCGAAGTCACCAATCTGCTTTTGAAAAGCATCGCTCAGATCGATCTTGTTATCAGGAGTGAGCTTGATGCGCGGGCTTGGGTATTCCATTACGGAAGCTCGACTGTTCATGCTGGAGTTCCAGGCGTGCGGGAAGCCGAGGGTGTGCCCTACTTCGTGGGCGGTCACGAGAGCCTCGCGAAGCGCCACAAAAGATTCCTCCGTTATGCCTGGCATCTTCATGATTGCCGGACTGTAGGTTTTCCAGTAATTGGCAATGGTGCGGACGCGGGCGGAATCCATGCGTGCGCGCGCCGCTAGAATTTCGCCGGTACGCGGATCGGAGAAGCTGCCGCCGACAGAGAATCCACGGTCGTCGCGATTCACCCAGAAGACGAAGTTATAACGGATATCCATGGGGTCCATATCGGGCGCCGGATCTTTGACAACAATGGCGTTGCGGTAACCGGCATCCTCGAAAGCCGCGTTCCACCAGAGGATGCCGTCACGCATAGCGCTACGAATCGGCTCTGGGATGCCAGCGTCCAGGTAATAGACAAGCGGCTGCTTGGGTTCGCTGATTTTTGCGTTTGGGTCCTTTTTCTCCAGGCGAAAACGATGCACCCAGTGAGTATCGGTGCCGGTGTTGTAAGGTGCCGCGTAGTTTTTGAAGTTCATGCCCAAGCCGCCAATGCGAGGGTCCGCGGCGCGGGGTTGATAGCCGTTGTCGGGCGGCTGCACGAAGGAGTGGTGCAGACGAATGGTCAAAGCGCGGCCATCTGGGGCGACGGAGTTGACGATAGAGCCGGGAGCATCGGATGCGTAGGTCAGCGTGGCCTCTACTTCGGTATTTTTCGGAAAGGCTTTCGTCTTTGGAAGATAGATGGAGCTCCGGGTTGGATCGAGCTTGAAAGCGCCCTGATTCTGCCTCCGCAGTACACTTTCCAGATTCACGGTGTCGCGCACGAGAAACGGCGTGGCGTCCACGATCAGCTTGCCATCGGCTTCGGACTCAATCGGCAAGGCAGCCAGAATGCTGTCGGCAAATGACTCTTCCATCCCCTGCTGCAGGGCGGCGTTGCCTCCTAATGCGCGGAACTTCAGATTGCGCTGTACGACGTTTACGCGGGGGCCGACACGCTCGAAATAAATCACGGTTGAAAGATAACTGGCGCCGCGATCAACGCCAAGCTCCACCGAACCGATACCCTTTCCGGCTCCGGCAAAATAGAGGAAGTCTTCATTGAGCTTCGGAATTTCAAATAAGATGCGGCCATGAGGAGCATCCCAATAAAAAGGCAAGCAGCCCTCCTGACGTTTGAGCGAGTTGATGTCCGCCGGTACAGCGGCGCGCTGGGCCGTAAGCGTCGCGGCGAAGAGGGTCAGGAGCAGTACAACCAATATAATCAGTACAACCAATATAATTCGAAGTTTCAAGAAGCGAAACTCCCCTGTTTTCATTTAGCGCAGATGGGGGCAGCGTGAAATGACTATTTCACAAAGTTGAGATTAATTTATCTGTTCTCAAACCAATGAGGTAGCATCAGAATACACTTGGGCTTACATGCCCCAATAGCCACTCTTGAAAGAAAATGATCGAGCTTCTTCGCGAGCTTTTCGCAGCAAACTTCATGCCGCACGCGATGTGTTTGCGCGGGGCCGGAGTAATAGGCCTGCATATTGGGTCAGATCTGCTGATTGCACTCGCTTACTTCGTGATCCCGTTTGCGCTTCGTTACTTTGTACGCCGCCGTCGTGATCTTGAGTTCTCGTGGATCTTTCTCCTGTTTGGCATTTTTATTCTGGGTTGTGGATTCACTCACGTGCTGGCAATCTGGACGCTGTGGCATCCCATTTACCGCTTTGAGGCTCTTGTAAAGATTTTTACGGCGGCTGCTTCCGTGCTGACTGCGCTATGCCTCACGAAACTGATGCCGCAGCTCATTACGTTGCCCAGCCCGGCGCAGTTGCAGGCGCAGATTGCGGAACGAGTTCAAGCCGAAGCCGAAGTTCTCCGCCTTAATGCTGATCTGGAACGCCGTGTCGCGGAACGGACCGCGGCTCTTACCGAAGCAAACCGGAACCTTCTCGAAAGCCAGAAAGCGCTTCGGACCAGTAATGAGCGCCTGGAGATGGCGCTGGCGGCAGGGTCGATCGGCACCTGGGAGTGGAACCCGCAAACAGGAAATATTATTTCGGACGAGAGATGCCGGGCAGCTTTAGGCATGTACACACAAACGGATTTCGATTACCGCATATTCCTCGAAGCCGTTGTTCCCGAGGATCGCGAGCGGGTCAAGGAAGCTCTCAGGGCAGCCACAAACTGCGAGCAGCCCTGCAGGTATGACGTCGAATACAGGGTTGTTGGGCCGAGCGATGGCGCGCTCCGGCATGTACACGCCCAAGGCCAAGCGTTCTTTTCCGAGCATCCCCAACCGGAAATGACGCGCTTTATCGGAACAGTTGTCGATATTACTGCCCGTAAGAAAGTGGAAGAAGCTTTGCTGCAAGCGAATTCAGACCTCCGGCAGTTCGCCTATGCGGCAGCTCATGATTTGCAGGAGCCGCTGCGTAATATATCGGTTTCGGTAGAGCTTCTCAATCTGTCCTGGGCCGACCGATGGGATGATGATGCGCGCGTGCTTGTGCAGCAGAGTATCGAAGGCTCGCAACGGGTACACCGCATGATTAAGGACCTGCTTAATTACACAAGAGCGGTCGAGGATCATGAGCCGATCCAGGCGCCCGTGGAAGCCCGGGATGCGCTGCAAGAGGCGCTCGCGAACCTGAGCAATAAGATTGCGGAAACGCAAGCGCAGATTACATACAGCTCTTTGCCCAATTTGCGGGTCAGCAAGATTCACCTCCTGCAGCTTTTCCAGAACATTGTCGGCAATGCCATCAAGTACCGGCGGCCTGAGGTAAAGCCGGAGATCAAGATAAAGACGGCACGAGCAGCCGACAAGTGGACATTCGAGATCGCGGATAACGGGCTTGGATTCGAGCCTATTTACGCGGAGAGGATCTTCGGCATCTTCAAACGGCTGCACGGGCGTGATGAGTATGGAGGAAATGGCATGGGACTCGCTATCTGCGCCCGAATTGTCAGCCATTACGGGGGCCGAATCTGGGCGGAGGGCAAGCCTGGGGAAGGCGCAAGTTTCCTGTTTACTTTGCCTGCGTAGGATCAACACCGTGAACGCGCAAGAGGCAAAAGTACGGACGGCAGTGCTGGTTGTGGAAGATAACCCTGTGGACGTGAGGATGATCCGGCTTGCCTTGCGCGAGGAGCAGAACTGGCCGACCCGATGTGGTTGTGGCTAATGATGGTGAGAACGCAGTACAGTATCTGCTGCGGCAAGGACCGTATAGCGGCGCAACTAAACCGGACATCCTGATATTGGATCTCAATCTTCCCAAGCGCCACGGCACAGAGATTTTACGGCTCATTCGCACCCATGAGGAGCTTTCCGATCTTCCGGTAATTGTTCTTAGTTCCTCACCGGAAGATGTGATTCGCGATATTGTGACTCGCAGCCGTTTCACGGCGGATCTTTGCTTGACCAAACCGGTCAACGTGAAGGATTATCTGGCTTTGGGCAGCGCCTTCCGCAGGTGCTATGAGGAAGCACAGGCGGGCGGAGGCGGTTAGTAACTCTTGGCGACATCGCTGTGACGCTTCCATGGCGGCTATTTCATTCCCAATTGCTTGGCGGCTTCGTTCAGCAGGTCGGCTTCGGATTGCAAAGCTTTCGAGACACGAGCGATTTGCGCGTCGGCTTCTCCCCAGCGCTTTTGCTCAATAGCTTCGCGCACGCCGGGAAGGGTTTTTACGCCGTAGCCGGTATAGAAGCCGGGCGCGTAAATGAGATTTTGGAACCAGGGGCGGTTGGGAAGGCCGGTTGCATCAATCAACCGGCGCTCGCTTTGAATGAGCTTGGCGTTTATGGCCGGCCCGTTCGCTTCGCTGGCGGCTGAGAATGCCTTTTCGTAGGCCTCCGCAGCGCGAGTGAGGTCGTCCGCCGCATTATCGAGCGGGGCAAAATTCAAGAAAGGCGGTACGGGTTCTTTCGAGGGCGGCACCATTTTCTTTTTCGGATCCGCGAGCGCCTGGTATACGCCTTCTTCAATTTCAGAGTTATGTTCCTTAATGGCGTTGCGTTCATTCTTTGCCAGTGTCTTTACTTCGCTGACGTAGGTACGAATGGTGTCGGCAAAATCAGTGAACTGAAATGGCAGGATCTCCGCATCTGCCAAGCGCATGACCATCGTTCCGGCCGTTTGCGCCAATGTTTTGCCGTACGCAAAATCGGTGTCTTCGAAGTGCGTATACCAATAAAAGTCATCGTAAATCGAGTGGTATTGACCGCCGCCGGGGTCCTCTCCTCCGTAGCCAAGATCGATGCTGGCAATGCCAAGATGATCGATAAAAGCTGTGTAGTCGGAACCAGACCCGAGCGCGCTGATGCGCAAGTCGGGACGTGACCGGAATTCCGCGCGTTTGTCGGGCGTTACTTTAGACATTTCAGAGAGACGGGTCCGCTTCCACACGGTCATCTTGGTTTCAGGATCGTCAATGTCCTTGATAACGCTATTCACGAAGTTTTCCAGAGAATGCGATCCTTCCGCGTGGAAGAAGCCTCGGCCATTGCTGTCAGAGTTGATATAGACGACGGCGTGTTGCTTCAGTTCCTCCCCATGCGCTTCGGCCCATTCGGTGGAACCGAGCAGCGCCGGTTCTTCACCGTCCCAAAAAGCGTAGATAATCGTGCGATCCGGTTTCCAGCCGCCCTTTAGTAATTCGCCGAGCGCGCGGGCTTCTTCTAATTCAGGGCTTGCGCCGGAAACGGGATCGCCTGCTCCATTCACCCAAGCATCGTGATGGTTGCCGCGAATGACCCACTCATCGGGATATTTTGATCCAGGTATTCGCGCAATTACATTGAAGAGAGGCTTACGGTCCCAGTTGAATTTGAGGCGCAGGTGCGCTTTGGCGGGTCCGGGTCCTACGTGATAAGGCATGGGAAGTGAACCGCGCCATGTATCAGGGGCCAGTTCGCCAGATAGTGATTTGAGCAGCGGTTCAGCGTCCTGATAAGAAATGGGCATGACTGGAATTTTGGTCAAAGTTTTGACTTCGCTCAAAGGCAGCCTTTTTGCGTCAGGAGTTGCGCCAATTCCAGGCGTGAGAGGATCACCAGGATAAACAGGCATATCCATGACGCTGCCGCGCTGAGCGCCGAAGGGCGGGCGCATGGGCCCTTTCGGAAATACATCGCCGCGGAAATAACCATCCTCATGCGGATCAGAATAAATTAAGCAGGCCACGGCACCGTGCTCCGCGGCTACTTTCGGCTTGATGCCGCGCCAGGAGGCACCATAGCGCGCCAGCGCGATCGCGCCGCTTACGGAGACGCCCATACGCTGGAGCTGTTCATAATCGGCGGGAGTGCCGTAATTGACGTAGACGACCGGCGCAGTCACGTTGCCATCTGCTGAGTAAGCGTTGTAGGTAGGAAGCTGCTCGTTTTTCTGGTTTGAAGTGGGATCTTCCGGCAAAGCCGGTTCCTCCAGCTTGGCGGTGTATTTTACTGGCTCCACCAGTTCCAGCGCACGTTCCACGGGCGTCGGGAAGAGGACTTCAAACGTCTCAATATGGGTATCAAGACCCCAGGATTTCAATTGCCTCGCAATCCACTCCGCATTGTCTTTGTCATAAGGCGAACCGACGTGATGCGGACGTGCGCTCAGACGGCGCATGTTTTCCCGCAGACGGTCCGGTTGAGGAATGTCCCGGAATTTACGCTCCCATTGAGTTTCGCTTGAAGAAGCAATGGCGGAATATCCTCTCAGCGCGTGACCGGAGTCGGCAGCTTGAAGAGAGAGAGCGAGAACGCTGATGACAGCTGGTAGCTGACGCATGATCCGGTTATTGTAGCGTCTTCCTGCTGTGAGAAGCTTAGGCGCGAATTTCGGGCGCAGTTCTTAAACGCATTTAACAATACGGTGTTCTACCTTGCGAATCCAACAAATGATGTAAACTCACTGGCAATCAATTCCACAGGGCCGGTTTTTGGACAAACACAGTATGCTTATCGCGATATTACGGTATCAGGAACCAATGATCCGGGCGAACGGCTGATTGAGTTTGTGATGCGGTACAACTTTTAGCTTATTGCGCTTGTTCCAGCGCGGCGCGCATGGCGGAGAGTGGTGCGGTTTCGCCAGTCCAGATTTCGAACTGACGTCCGGCTTGTTCCAACAGCATTTCCGAGCCGTGGATAATCTTGCAGCCTTGCGCTTTGGCCTGCTTTAGCAGCGCGGTTTCGTGCGGGTTGTAAACCATGTCAAGAACCACCTCGGCCGGAATTTTGTCCCGAAACAGCGATTCGTTTACGTTTGGCGACATACCGACCGGGGTAGCGTGTACCAGCACATCGAAACTATGAGCAGCGGCATCTTTGAGGGACAGTGTCTCAGCGCGAACAACACGGGCCAGCGCCGCAGCGCGTTTCAGGTCGCGGCCGGTAATGGTCACGCGCGCGCCCGCATCGGCCAGGGCAATGGCAGCAGCCCGTGCGGCGCCTCCGTAACCGGCAATGAGAACGGAAGAACGGGAAATCCGCCCGTGCCGAGTCAACGGTTTAAGGACTCCATCGGCATCAGTGTTGGTACCGCGCCACTTGCCGCCTTTGCGCCAGACCGTGTTCACAGCGCCGATCCGTTTCGCCAGCGGCTCAACAATGTCGAGATACCGGATGATGCGCTGCTTATGCGGAATGGTCACGCTAAAGCCATGGACAGGCAGCGCGCTCGCAAACTTCATCCAATCGCCCAAACAAGACGCGGCGACGCGAAACGGAAGGTAAACGGCATCAAGGCGGCGCGACTGAAAGCCGCGGTTATGAATCAGCGGTGATTTACTGTGCGCGACCGGGTCCGCAATCACGCCATAGATGCGGGTTTGCGGCTTGATCTTTTCGCAGCGATAAAGATTGTGCATGAGCTTGCCCGGAACCTGACCGCTGGCGGTGCCTCCAGTTTCCGAGGGCGCGGCATAGGTGTAGAGACAACCGCAGCTGGGCGCTAAAATTCGGGTGGCAACGCCTATATCGGACATGGCAAAGGCGATGAGCGGCGCGGACTGCAGGCCATCGCGGGCAAATTGAATGACGCGCAAGTTATCGCTGGGCTTGCGCGCGGTCACGATAATTTTGTAAGCATCGGCGGGTACGCGCAGCACACGACGGCTTACGGTGGCGAGAGCAGGGGTGCTGGTGAAATTATGGTAAGAAACGATCAGAGCTGCTTCTTCCCGCAAGGCTGCAGCGGCTCCTTTGGCTTTCTCGGCGGATTCGATTTCAAGATCGACGGCTATGGCTCCGGCCTTTCCAGCAGCAGTGAGAAGCCGGATCTGATTCTCGATAGAGCCTGAGAAGTGGCCGTGATTTGCTCCATGGCGACAGGTCCCAAGAATCTGGGCATCTCCATAGCGCTTTACAAAATTTGTGATTGCTTCGATTCCAGTCGCCGGATCGTGGAGGTAGTCGAGCCGGAATTCTAGAAAAGTGTTGCCGTCTTTGTATTCGTATTCCGCGGCCTTATAGAGTTGAGCAGCGGTGGGTAGACCCAATGCCACGCAGATGCGCGGAAGGGAGCGAGGGAGCGACGGCATCAAGAGGGAATGCGATCAGGATAGCAGGAAATTATATCCGGTGCGGTCCTGCCTATTTTCAATCGAGACATAATGCAACTGATGAGATTCGTTACTTTCTTCCTCACAGCTCTTGCGGTTGTATCCGGGCAGCAGAAGATAGCGCCGGGCTATGACCAGCCGTACCGTCCGCAGTACCACTTCTCGCCGCGCGAGAATTGGACGAACGACCCGAATGGCTTGGTTTACTTCAATGGCGAGTATCACCTGTCCTTTCAGTACAACCCATTCGGAGACAAATGGGGCCATATGAGCTGGGGGCACGCGGTAAGCCGCGATACCCTGCATTGGCAGCAGCTTCCCGTCGCGCTGCCGGAAGAAAACGGAATCATGATCTTCACGGGCAGTGTTGTTGTTGACGAACGGAACACAAGCGGCTTCTGCACCGGAGGAAAGCCATGCCTGGTGGCGGTGTATACGGGGCACACAATGAAAACTGCGACGAAATCCGCTTTGCAGACGCAAAATCTGGCCTACAGCAATGACCGGGGAAGAACGTGGACGAAGTACAAGGGGAACCCGGTGCTGGATCTTCACATGTCCGATTTCCGCGATCCCAAAGTCTTCTGGTCGCAGGAGAGCAAGCAGTGGGTGATGGTGGTGGCGTTGCCTGATGACCACAAGGCGCGGATCTACGGTTCGGCGGATTTGAAGCAATGGCGCACCGTCAGTGAATTTGGTCCGGCTGGCGGCACGGGTGGGCAATGGGAATGTCCGGAGCTTTTTGAATTGCCCGTGGAGGGTGAAAATCAGACGCGCTGGGTCATGAAAATCGGGCTGAATCCGGGAGCCTTGCAGGGCGGTTCCGGTGAGCAGTACTTCGTTGGCCGGTTCGACGGCACAAAGTTTGTCAATGAGAACCCCCCTTCGCAAACGCTTTGGACCGACTACGGAAAAGATTGCTACTGTGCGCTCACGTTTAATGGTCTGCCTAAAACTCAAAGGACAGCCATGATCGGCTGGATGAGCAACTGGCAGTACGCAGCCGATCTGCCGACGTCGCCATGGCGCGGGCAGATGACTGTGCCGCGCGAGCTTTCATTACGCCGGACTGCGGACGGCCTTCGTTTAATTCAGAAACCGACGGGCGCGCTGCAACAGTTGCGGGGGGAACACGAAACAGCCGAGGGAGCAGACGTTGCGGAGATCAACGAGAAGCTAGGGAAGTCGCAGCTCACCGAAGGACATACGTTTGAGGTGGAAGCAGCCATGGAGGCCAGTGAAGCGCAGGAGATAGGACTGCGGCTGGGAGGCGCTGACGGAAGTGCAACGGTTATTGGTTATGACAAGACGGCGGGTAAGTTATTTGTAGACCGCAGGCACTCGGGCCGCGTTGACTTTAACAAAGATTTTCCGGTTCGAACAGAAGCGCCGCTGAAACTTGCCGGGAGGGCTTTACAAATACATTTGCTGGTGGACCGCAATTCGTTGGAAGTGTTTGCGGACAGCGGACGGCTAGCGATGACAAACCTCTTTTTTCCGCCTGCTGGCTCCATCAAAGTGGCAACCTACGCAAAGGCGTCGAGAGCGGGAAAGTTGCGGTTGGACCTATGGAAACTCAAATCCACGCATGTCACAAATTAGTTGTAATAATCTGTCGACCTCACGGACAGAGCTTGCGGATCACCAATTGTCGGACACCGGGCAGCATTCCGGCCCGAGTTCCTAACTTCCGGTTGGCCGACCATACACCCGCAACCCGGAAGTTACTAGCTGCTATGTCATCGCCGGTGATCATGATCAACTTTCTAGTTTCCGTAAGCGCCACTTCCCCAGCCGGTCTGTCCAGGCGAGGGCGTTCTTTCAGAGTCAGAGGGCCGTATCCAGCCGTAAATCACCCAGCGCCCCAGGGAGATCCGGCTGTCGGTTCGAACGAGCACTTCTCGCCCCTGGAATGGCCTTCGCTGCTTTGTCGGGAGGGGCCAAACAGCGTCGTCAAGATCGGCTCAAAAAAGCCGTGATCACACGAGCCACTTCGTTGCTCTTCTCGATGGGTAGCATGTGCGTTTCCCTTTCAAAGAGCTGGATCTGGGCGCCGGGAATCGACCCCGCGGTCTCTTCGCAAGCACTCCGGTCGAAGAATTGATCCGCCGCGCCTCCGAGGATCAGTGTCGGGCTAGCAATCCGTCGGCCGTAGTCAGCGTTGTTCTCGAAGTCGGGTCCAAATAGTTGGCGGTAGTCCCGGAGAATCGCAGCCGGATCCCGCAACGCGGTGGCCAGCCGGCCGCCCTCCTTCCAGAGCTTGAGCTGTACCAGCCAGTTAAACCAGGGTCGACGGAACAGTAGCGCGTTCTCACGGATCAGGGTGGGGAGGTCTCCTCGCTCCAGCGCCTCGAATTGGCGTTCCATCCTGCGCCACCCAGCGGGTGAGAAGCGGTGCGCCGAAACGAGGAGCACCAAGCGCTGGACCAACTCCGGATACTGGGCGGTGAAGCGCATAGCGACGAAGCCGCCAAAAGAGATCCCCACCACGACGTCGGGCGGTGTGGGCATGGCGCGCGCCATGTCCCGCACGATCTCGTCGAAGTGGGAGCCGGCGTATCCCAGGATCGTGACCCGATGATGGGGGAGCAGACGAGAAATCTGCCGCAGGTACCGTCCCGGGTCTGGAGTGTGATCCAGACGCCGAAACAGGGCATTGACCCCGAAGAAAACACACGCGGTCCGCGGTCCGGACCCACCGCAAAGGTAGGGCACCCGGCCGGCGAGCAAACCGCTTTCCACCTTCGTCATCCGGGAAGCCTCCGTCTTTCACCTGAGTTTGTTACGAAAAACTACGATTCGGACGCGACCGAGCGGGGCACGCTCGTACCTATCGACGCTCCTCTAGCTTATCTTCCGGCGCAGACCCCCTACCAGCAGTAAATGCACAACGGGAGCCGATAGGGAATAGGAACAGCATTGAGGAAAAGTAGCATCTGCCAACCTTATTTGCCTCAATGCAGCATTGTTTCCGGTTAGATCCTGTATCACGGGCCACTCGCAAACTGAGAAGTTGGCGGAGGTCATCTGACAGTCTCGACTTCATCCGACAGCACGGCGTGCAAGGTCAAGTCTGGGCTATCACAAATTAGTAGAATAATGTTTTAAGGATGCATGGTACTCTCTTCGGATGTCGGCGCAAACAGATCTATGGCCTGAGTATTGCCGGCGCTTAAATAAGCATTACCGGCAAGGTAATTTGCGCATTCTGGTCGGAGCAGGTCTTTCCGTTGACTCCGGATTCCCGAGTTGGGGAGAGCTGAATCAGGCGCTTCTCCGCCAGTACATCGAAGAAGATTTGGGCCGCGACCCCAAAGCGCAGCCCATCATCAGAGAGCACCTAGACGAGTTGGTAAGCGAGTTGTACGAGACAATCGGGCGTGATGCCGCCGCTGATTTCGTATGGAATTCCAGTACACGGGAGAACTTTTTTGACGATCTTCGAAAGACGCTGTATAAAGGCCGGAGCATCACGGAACTGCCTTTAACGCAAGTGCATTGGCAGCTGGCGGCCATGGATCGGGCTACGCTATTTACCACAAATTTTGATCCGCTGCTGGAATTGGCTCGCTACCGCATGAATGGCGGAACGTCTGACGATCCGGATTTCGCTGTATACCGCTCGGCGAACACGCCACGATTTGGCGCTGAGCCTGATCCGGAGAAAATTTATCACGTTCATGGATGGATCGATCCGGATGGCATTTGCGGCGGTTCATTTGTATTAACAGAGTCGCAGTACTTTGAGCTGTTCAGTCGCCAGGGACAACGGCCCAATCAAATACTTGATTACGTCCTTACTTCCGGCGGAGCGGTTCTTATCTTAGGTATGAGCCTGGCTGACGTTAACCTCAGGCGGCACTTGTACCTGCGGTCGCGCAATCGTATTTCAGATTCGACGGAGATCTATGCGGTATTGCGCGTGCATGGACGCGAGTTGCTGGATACTTATCAGACGCTGCACTGGGCAAATCAGGGCGTCCGTGTTGTATTTATTCGCGAGTATCACGAAGTGCCGCGGCTGCTGCGCGACATCAAATTTGGTCTTCCGGCTGATCCGGCAGCGCCGCTGCCGTGGATGAGTCAAACGCTGGAGTGGGTGCAGAAGAATCTGCCAGGGGATGTCATCTTTAGCGATAAGTGGCAGCTGAAAGCACGGAGCGCGCTGCTCCAGCTCTTGTCCACTCTGCGCGAGAGCTTTGCCATTCCACAGAACGAAATCATACAAGCAACTCTTCTGGGGCAAGTGTCTCTCCAAGAGATTGCGGTGTTTGCCGAAACCAGGCATGTAGCCAACGGAAAAGAAGCTAGACAGTATGCCAGTCAATTCCGATTGCAAGTATCGGGAGGGCTTGCCCAGGGCGTGGCCGGAGTTGCCTTCTCGCAAGGCAAGCTATTTGAAGTTCTCGACGATCCCGACGTTGCCGACCAGAACTTCACGCCGGAAATGAAACAGTTCTATGCCAGCAGAGGGCTCCGGAACTGGCGCTCCTTGATAGCAATTCCCATCCTGGAGATGAGTGATCGCCTGCCCGTGGCAGTAGTGGCGATTAGTTCTAATTTTCCCGACCCATTTTGGTCCCGTTTTGAGCAGCGAAGTGAAGCTTATCGAACACAAATGATAGAAGCGGTAGACCTGACAGTACGGGAATTATTCAGCGATCAAATTGTCCAAAATCGCCGTACAATGAAAGCGGAGAAATAAATGGGTAGGCTGACGTGGGATCAAGCCCGCGTATTAGTGGAGCGAGGTTCCAGACCTTGGGGGCTACCGGAAGGTACGCCACCTTCCATTCGGGAGGTCCCTGGTTCCGCTCACGTAAGTATGGAACATTCGGACTTCGGGAAATGGTTTATACGGAAATTGCGTAAAGCTTTGCAGGAAGAAAGCGGAAACTTGGATTAATTACGCTGCTCTGTAATCGTCCGCACTGAATTACTTTTTCCTATTCCTGATGAGATTTGATCTTACCTCTTTTATTCTCCTTTTGTTCGCCTACCCTATTCTGTCACAAACTAATTCAAATGCAAGGACAAAATTTGCCATTGACTTGCTACAAAGGTCGAAGCCGGGGTTGAGTAATTGCGGACAGAAGTGCATTCCGGTACTTTCGCCTGCCGATGGATTAATAAGCGGCGCTCATCCGGCCCTTGATTTTAAGGCTGTGCAGGCGGCAGGCTTTCCCGTAGTGGTCTGGACGGTAAACAATCCGGCCCGGATACGCGAACTGATTGAGCAACGGATAGACGGCATTATTTCAGATCGTCCGGATTTGTTGAGGCAGGAATTGGTGAATGTGCAAAAAACTGCGCTTACTCCAGACGACAAAGCTTATTTTGCGCGATTTGATGCGCAGGGACATCGTGGCGGAAGGGATCTACGCCCGGAAAATACTTTACCGGCTTTCGAGGTTGGGCTAGATAATCTGATCACTACAATTGAGACTGATACAGGAGTGACAGCGGATCACGTCTCGTTAATTAGCCATGAACAGTTCATCAATCCGCAGACGTGCCGTAACGCGGATGGTTCTCCTTACACAGAAGCGAATCGGGCATGGATTAAAGACATTACAAGGGCCGAAGCGCAGAAGCGCTTTATCTGCGATCAAACCTTTCGCGGTCCACAGCAGAAAAACGATCTGACGCTTTCTCCGGTAGCAGCGGCTTTTGCGAAAGAAAAAGGGTTAAGCAGCCCGTACGTGCCGGTTGATGTGGAACAGTTGTTCGATTTTGCCGCTTACTATGTGGAGTATTACAGGGGAGGCGCAGGCAGGGGCCACCCGGAGGCGGAAGCACGCTGGCGCAGTGCCGACAAAGTACGATTCAACCTGGAGACGAAAATTACGCCCGCTTCCACCGAGCAGCAGCACACATTCAGCCCAAGTGTTTTTGTTAAGACACTCTGCGGTGCAATTAAGGCGAAAGGCATGGAGGCACGATCCGATGTCCAGAGCTTTGACTTTCGAACGCTCGAAATGACACGTCAAGAGTATCCGCAAATCCAGACGGTCTTTTTACTGGAAAAGTAGATAGGTAGACTTCTCCTTACACACTCAGCAGAGAATGGGAGTGCCGATGCAACTGTCTGGCGGCGCTTGACGCCTTGCTATCGTCAGGAAATTTTTGGCCGGTCATCTCGTTGTACACTTTTTCGACTTGAGCGGCCAGGCCCTCGCCAACATAACGACGAATCTGCGCCTGTGCTGTCAAGTCTTCACGAATGCGCGGGACCGACTGGTGAATCTCACGGGCGCTCTTGTTCGCCTGGACTAAAGCGCCGACGCGCTCACGGAGCTGCGTAAAGAAAAGCTGCTGGTCCTCGACTACGTTCGCAGCGCCTCGCGGTCCGTGACCTGGGCAGATCACTCGCGCACCTAATTTCTTCGCTGCCGCCAGGGTTGCAATCCATTGCTCGACGTTGCCATCACCCACGAAGTTGTAAGGTCCGTTGACGCAAGCATCACCAGTGAAGAGGATGCGTTCTTTGGGAAGCCACGCCACGGCATCACCGTGCGTGTGAGCGACACCGAGATGAAGCAATTCGACTCGATGCTCGCCGTCGTCGAAGTACAATTCGCGCGGGAACAGGACGGACGGAGGTTTCAGCCGGCTTGCGGCAACATCGGGACGCGATTTAGCGGCTTCTTCCCAGCGCCCGGGCTTACCGTCGTAATAGCCGGTTTCGTATCGCTTCATTTCTTCAATCACGCCTGTATGTGCAACCGGAGTGGCGCCATTGTCTACCCACACCTGATTTCCGTAGGCGTGATCGCCGTGATGGTGCGTATCGAAAGCGAAGCGGATGGGCTTGGGTGTGATCGCGCGAATTTTCGGCAGGATGTTTTGCGCTCCCGAGGGAAAATTCGCATCAATGACCAGAACGTAATCTTTAAAGACAATCCACCCATTATTGCAATGGCCCCGATGTTCGATGTCACCCTGGTGAAAAAACGTGTCCTTCGCTACCGGGACAGCCTCATTCACTTGGTCCGCAGGCTTTGGTTGTGCCGATTGCTCCTGAGCTTCCGCTTCGCTCAAGCCAGCAGCGAGCGTGGTTGCCAAGAGAAGATTTCTTCTTGTGAAGTCGCACATGGTGCGTGCATTATATCGAAGCCCAGGCGGTCACCTCTTTTTTGAAAGGAGCATTTAACGGCTGGCGCGCCGGTTGGGAGCATTGGAAGGAAACAAGCGCGGATCACGCAGGGCTTGGGTCGCTTTGCGGGCTTGTTCGCTGTTCGGATTGCTTTGAACCAGCGAACGCAACTCCTGCATGGCTCTCGTACGCTGTCCATCTTTCGCCAGCGCCATGCCCTTCATATAGCGGGCATCGGCGGTTTTGGCATTGTTAGGATACCGCTCCAGAACAGCATCGAATGCCTGTACCGCGCCCTTATAATCACTGCGGTTATAGCTAATTTCTCCCATGTAGTACTGCGCATTAGCCGCAAGCTCGGTATTCGGGAAATATGTTAGGTACTGCTGATACTCCTGATAAGCCAAATCAACATTACCGGTTTGTTGATCGCGACGGGCATCCGTGTAAGTTTTCTCGGCGCTCATGCCCATGGGAGGAGCCGCTGCGGACCCAGTTTGTCCGGGAGCGCCCGGAGCAGCAGGCGGATTTTGCATGATCTGCATCTGGTTTTTAAGATCAGTGATCTTGGCGTCCATACGTTCCAGGCGGGCGCTTAAATCAGCCAGCGCGTCACGAAGAGCGCGGGTATCTTCACCCACGGACTCAACACGGGTATTGAGATTGTTGACAGGCGTCAATGAGCGCGACAACGCGGCGCTTAAAGAATCCTGCAGCGTAGCAATCTGATCCGCTGTGCGCCGGGAGTCGTTCTGTATCGCTTGCAGAGTTCCCGTCATGACATCGATCTTTGAGCTAAGCGTTTGCTGCATAGCATCCATCTTTGCTTCCAGATCACGTTGCAGCGCAATCAGGTCCTTATTGACCGCGAACGAGAAGCTGGAGAACGTTAAGGCCAAAGCAGCAAGGCGCAGAATTTTCATTGAGTTACTCCCAAGAGTGGGGGACGGATCGGAGCCGTCCCCGTTTCACACTGTTCCTAGTGTAAGAGAAATAAGAGTCATTTACTGACCCGCCGAGAAGTGAGCACGGCGGTTACGGGCGTAGCAGTCTTCCGTGGCATCGGTACAGACAGGACGTTCCTTGCCATAACTGACGGTTTTCAGCTTATCACTCGAGATGCCCATATTCACGAGGGCGTCGCGGGTAGCGGCGGCGCGACGGTCGCCTAATCCAATATTGTACTCAGCCGAACCGCGCTCATCGCAATGGCCTTCGATCGTGACAACAAAGCTGGCATCCATAGAGAAGATTGTCTTCAAAGCGGTCGCATCGGCCTGCAAAATCGACTGTTGCTCCGGGCCAATTTCGCTTTTGTCGTAGTCGAAATGGACATCCTGCACTTGGCTGGCAAGCATCTGGGCAGCCGTCTGGGTGGGTGGAGCTGGCGTGGGAGCCGGAGGGGGAGGAGCGCTCACGGTAATAGTAGCTTCAGCGTCGGCAGAACCGCCCGGACCAGTGGCGGTCATGTGATAAGTCGTGGTGCTGGTGGGATACACGGCGCGGCGGCCGTTCGGGCTTACCTGGCCGATACCGTTATCAATTTGAACATTGGCGGCATCATTGACAGACCAGCGCAAAGAGGCAGGCTGACCGCTGCTGATGGTGGTTGGTTCCGCAGTGAAATAATTAATCACCGGCTTATTGGCAGGCGGCGGGGCAGGCGCGGGAGCCGGTGGGGGCGGCGGGGGCGGCGTCTTCTTCTTACAACCAGCAGCAAGAATCAGCAACAACGCCGAAAGAAGGAGCAGTAATGCTCTGCGTTTTGTCATAAACTTGTTTGTTCTCCTGAGAACTTATAGTTACTTTACGGCATTACTGCTCAGCATTTACCCAAAAAGGCTTTTCATTACTCCCGTTTTGCGTGAGTTGATGTTTGCCGGTGCCGTCCGCATTCATTGCCCAGATCTGGGATTGACGGCCGCGTTTTGAAGCATACACGATGTGTGCTCCATCGGGCGCCCAGTTTGGATTCTCATTGCGGCCTTCGTTGGCGGTCAACTGGGTGGTCTGCTGTGATGCAACGTCCATGATAAAGATGTTGTAATTGCCGGGTTCAAAGCCCCGAGTCCAGGCAAACGCAATATGAGCGCCATCAGGGCTCCAGGAAGGATTCGTCGCTTCACCCGTACCGGCGCTCAATCGACGGACATCCGTGCCTTCCAGGCTCATTTGGTAAATCTGCGGCAAACCGGAACGGCCTGAAACATCGACCAGATCGGCTCCTGTTTTAGGATTAATTTTCGCTTCTATTTCGATGGCTCCCGAAGCAGTAATGCGACGAAAGTTGCTGCCATCTACGTTGGTCATGTAAAGCTGCGCCGGACCTCCGGCAGCCGTCGAAGAAAAAATGACGCGTTTGGAATCAGGGGTAAACGTCACGGACGTATTCACAGAGGCGCGTTGATTATAAAACGGCAACTTGCGTCCGCTATCAAGGGAAAACATCTGGATGGCCGGCAAACCGCCGGCCCAGGTAGTGAAAGCAACAATGCGCCCATCCGGAGAAGCGGACGGAAAGGAAGAGATAGAGCCGTAACGCGTCAGTTGCCGCTGGCCTGTTCCATCCCAGTTCATAACCCAGATTTCCTTTGAGCCGGAGCGATCCGAGACGAAGACAATCCGGGTTCCCACCAGGCTCTTGCCGCCAAACTGCGCCAGAATATCGGCGGCATAACGGTGCCCTGCGTCGATTGCTCCCGCTTCATCAAGCGATGCGGTATAGACTTTGCCGAAAACCTGAGCCTGTTGCAAAGTCGGCAGCGTGGGCGTGGTGCTGTAGAGCCAGCCGAAGGCGACAAACATGCTGCGATTTTCTGCCCCATAGCCAATACCGAGATAGTTGGTCGTAACAGGCGGCAAGCTCCAGTCGGTGAGACGGTTTCCTTGAATGCTGACCGTGCCTCGGCTGGGCGGGGCGACACCCGCGATCAGGTCAGAGGGCTGTTGCGGAATCTGCAAGGGATAAAGGGTTTTAGGCACGAAATTGACGACAGGCGAGCCTTGCAAGTCATTAGTGACGGTGGTATTGAAAGCGGCCATGAGCGGCGCGGCGGCGCCGGAAGCGCGAAAATCAGGAACAGCGACATGCGGCTTGCCGGGATTTTTTTCGATCTGGACATTGATTTGCTGCCCGGCTAACCAGCCGAGACCGCAAAGGAGAAAGAAGGCAAAGATGAAAATTCGCATCAGCGTAGGTTGAAAGTAAACTGAGCCGAGATATACGATTCAGTGATTTGGGGCGGAAGCTGTGGTAATGGATTGGACTGAAACACAGCCCGCAAAGCAGTATTGTCGATATTGTAATCGCCGCTGGATTGCACAATCTGAGGAGTACGCACTGATCCGTCCCGCATGATGTAGAAGCTGACAATAGCAGGCGACCGTTGCGAACGGGTATCGAGACCATTGGTATTCCAGTTCTGAGCAATGCGCTGGCGAATCAGTTCCGCATACCAGCCCAGCCGGTTGTTTCCCAGCGGCGTGTTGGGGCCAATGCCCACTTGTCCCGCGCCGGACTGCGCGCTGTACATCGGATTTGAAAGAGCTTGCCGAGTCCGGCCATAAACCTGATTCGCGGGGGCAGGCTGCTGATACTGCTGTTGGTGTTGAGGGCGCTCGGCTTCCTTCTTGAACTTGTCCGGAATCTGAACCGTGTTCTTATCGGGAGTTTGCTTTCTTTCCGCTTCCTGCTTCGCCGGCGCGGACCTTACCGTGGATTGCGTATCGTTCGCCACAGGATTAGGGGCGGCCTGACGTTGTGGAATCGGGATATTATGGACCGGAGAAACGGCATAAGCGGGGCCGCCGGCGGGATTGAGATCGCCGAGCGTTTCACCACGGCGGTGATTGAGCCAGAACCAGCTCAAAGTGACCATTGCCACGACACCGCCATGAAACAACAGTGAGCCAATCAGGGGCACGCCGAGCGGGTCCCGTTCATCAAGAATGTCAAGAGGCTCTGCCATGGCGTATTAACGGCGCTGCCGCGCGGCGGTATCAATGGGCGCGGTAACCATTCGTACTTCAAATTTTGCTTCGCCCAGTTCCGCTACAATCTGCGCAATCGGGTCCCAGGGCGTTTCCTTGTCAGCGCGCACGTAAACGGCGGTAGCGTTGCGGAATCTTTGCCGGATGCGTTGCGGAAGCAAATTGATATTGATGGCTTGGTCGTTCAAAAACGATTCACCGCTCTTGGTGATGCTCACTACCGGCAAATCCTGTGCCGTGTTTTGGACGCGCCGAACCCGCGGCACCTGTATATCGAGGCCAAACTCCATGACGTTAGCGGTAATCATGAAAATAATCAGGAGAACCAGCACTACGTCCACAAGAGGCACGACATTGATCTCGGACATCGCTGACGAAGCTGCAAAGCGCCGTCCGCGCCGTCCGCCGCCATTACTGCTAAAAGAGAAAGCCACAACCGTTCCTCCATCCAGGTTTAGCCGCCAAAATCACGCTCGGCAAGGTTCTGAAACTCGATAGCGAAGTCTTCCATGCGCGTACCGATCTCCTTGATGCGAGTTCCAAACAGATTGTAGAAGATGGCGGCAGGGATCGCGGCAGCCAAGCCAATCGCCGTCGTGATGAGGGCTTCTGAAATGCCAGGAGCTACCGCGCGAAGACTGGCGCTTCCCGCATTGCCCAATCCTTGAAACGCGTCGATAATCCCCCATACCGTGCCGAACAGCCCGATAAAAGGTGACACGGAAGCGATAGTTGCCAGCCAGGTCATGTTCTGTTCCAATTTGGTCACTTCCTCGCTGATTCCCAGTTGCAGGCTTCGCTCAATTGCGTCCTTATTTACCAACGCTCCGCGCTGTTTAATCTGGCGTTCCACTTCCCCATAGCCGAAATCAAAAACAGCGACTAAGGGCGCAGAAGTGAACTGCTCACTTGCCACCGCAACAGACTGCAGGTTATTCGCTTTGCGGAACGCGCGCAGAAAATTGCGGTTATCCCGCCGGGCGCGGTTAAAAACGCTGCTCTTGGAGAAAACAATCGTCCAAGAAAATAATGAGAATAGAATCAGAATGACAATGATGGCCAGGGGAACCGGGCGCAGATTCTGAAAAAGATCCCACAGACTCAGGTCAGCGGGAATCAAAACAAATGGCAATATGAACTGGTCCTCTCGGTATGCTCGCCTTCATTATAAATTTCTGATTTTTGCCTTTTTCGAGTGGAGCACTCTCCTGTGCGAGGCCCATACCTAAAGCAATGGAGTGGATTCAAGTCAGTAACACCCCGTACTTTCAAACAGAAACCGGGCGGGCCTGGACGCCCATCGGCCATAATGACGCCATTACGTGGCCGAATCTCGCGGGCTGCTTTCGGCGTCGTGATCTGCCCGCCGTCGATGCGTATTTGAGCACTTTGGCAAGCTGCGGCGTTACAGTTCTTCGCTTGATGCTTGAATACTGCCACGGAGAGCATCGCTATTTCGAAAACCCCGCAGGCGAGTTTCATCCTTCACTGGTGAAATTGTGGGATGACCTATTCAGCTTGTGCGAGAAGCACGGCATCCGTATTCTTCTCACGCCCTTTGACACATTCTGGATGTGGAAACGCTGGAAACGGCATCCCTATAACTGCTCGAACGGCGGTCCTTGCCCTGGTATTTCCGAGGTGCTGCTTCACCACGAGACCCGTGAAGCAATTAAGCGCCGCCTTGAGTTTGTCACTTCACGGTGGGGCGGAAGCGGCACACTATTCGCCTGGGATATTTGGAATGAAATTCACCCGGCATGGGCGAATCATTCGTCGGAACCGATGTATGAGTTTATTGAAGACCTCAGTACGTTTCTGCGGCGCACGGAAGAACGGCTCCATGGACGGTCACATCCTCAGACGGTCTCCATTTTCGGCCCTGTTATTTGCACAGATCAAATAGCGGCAGAAACAGTATTGCAACATCCTTGCCTGGATTTTGCCAGCACGCATTTTTACGAAGAAGGCACCATCGACCATCCGCAAAATACCGTGGACGCGGCAGTGAGCACCGGGGCCATTATGCGCGGCACGCTCGGGCAAGTTCCGCCGAACCGTCCCTTTTTCGATAGTGAGAGCGGGCCCATACACACTCATAAAGATCACCACCGGACTTTGCCCGAGAGCTTTGACGATGAGTATTTTCGCCATATGCAGTGGGCCCATTTCGCATCAGGAGGCGCGGGCGGAGGAATGCGCTGGCCTAATCGTAAACCCCATATATTAACGAGCGGCATGCACAAGGCGCAAAGCAGCCTTCGCCAGTTTACTGACCTAATCGACTGGACTCACTTCCAACGCGTGAATTGGAATGCGGAAGCACGCGTTTCGGATAAATCGGTTAAGCACTTTGGGTGCGGCGACGGCACACAGGCGGTTGTTTGGCTTCTTCGTAGCGATTCGCTGGGGTCTGATGGGAAACTAAGAAGTAATGCAGCAGCTTTGTCGCCCACAGTATCTTTACCATATATGCTGGCAGGTTCTTACGTTGTGACGGCCTGGGACACGGACCGGGGCGCGGAAACAGCCGTTTTTGAGGTCCAGCACTACCCAAACGGTCCTATGAATCTGCAATCGCCTCCTTTGGTAAGGGATTTAGCCTTTGCCATTAGGAGAAGAAAATGAGAAGATAACAAGGCTTACTAATTCGCTCACATGTTGTTGGAACTGATGGTGGAGAATTATGCGGTCGTGGAACAAGCCCGCATACGATTCCAGCAGGGCTTGACGGTGCTCACGGGCGAAACGGGCAGCGGCAAATCGATTGTGGTGGATTCGCTGGCTTTGCTGTTGGGCGCGCGAGCTTCGACAGAAATGATTCGCAGCGGCGAAGCCAAAGCCCGCGTGTCCGGCGTCTTTTCCGTGCCAGGGACAAGCGAAACGCTGGCGTTGCTGGAAGAAGCAGGAATCGAAGTGGAGGACGATGAGGAATTGATCGTCCAACGTGAGATTTCCGCCAATGGCAAGTCGCGCGCATTTGTGGCAAACCGGCCCGTGACCACTGCGTTTTTACGCCAATTAGCGCCGGTACTGGGAAACATCCAAGGCCAGAACGAGCAACAATCGTTGTTTGTTACGCAAGCACAACGGGCCATCCTGGATGAGTGCGCGCAGACAGGTGAACTGTGCCGTAGAGTAGCAGGAGCTTACTCGAAATGGCGCGCTGTCGGCGACAAGCTTAACGACCTCAAACAGAACGAACAGGAAAAACTCAGGCTGCTTGATCTTTGGACGTTTCAGCGCAAAGAGATTGAAATGGTTCAGCCAAAACCGGGCGAGGATACCGAGTTGGAAACGGAACGGAAAATTCTGCAGAACGTAACACGGCTGCAGGAGTGTTCCAATTCAGCCTACGATCTGCTCTATGAATCCCCCCAGAGCGCCACCACGCAACTGCGGCAGGCTATCAAGCGCATGGATGAACTGACGCGCATCGACGAAAAAAGTTTAGGGCCTACGGCAGAAGCCATGAAGCAGGCGGCCGTCTTGGTGGACGAAGCGGCTTATGGACTGCGTGACTACCTTGGCAAGCTGGAGGGTGATCCGAACCGGCTGGAAGAGGTGGAAAGCAGGCTTTCGGCTCTGGACAGATTGAAACGGAAGTACGGCGGCACGCTGGAGGAAGTAATCGCCTTTGGACAGGATGTAGCGCGCCGGATTGATGAAGTGGAAAACGCCGGCGAGCATCGTCAAATGCTGGAGCGCGAACAGGCACGGCTGGCGGAGGAGTACGAAAAACTGGCAGGCGAGTTAAGTAAGGCGCGAACAGCCGCTGCCGTCCGGCTCAGTAGACAAGTCGAGGCTGAGCTGCAGTCGCTTGCCATGTCAGGCACGCAGTTTCAGGTGGTAGTGGAGCGAAGCCACTGGACAGCAAACGGCTTTGACGAAGTGGCTTTTCTGGTTTCGCCAAACCGGGGGGAAGAGCTGAAACCATTGGAGAAAATTGCGTCCGGCGGAGAGCTTTCGCGAATCTCATTAGCTCTCAAAACAGCAATCGGCGACGCTGACCGCGGCACCGGTTTAACCACGCTCGTGTTTGACGAAGTGGATGCTGGCGTAGGCGGCGCGGCAGCGGCGGCAGTGGGCCGAAGGTTAAAAGCGCTTTCGCGAACAAACCAAGTGATCTGCGTCACTCATACGGCCCAAATCGCGGGATTCGCCGATCATCATTATGCCGTGTCGAAGCGCGAACGCAAAGATCGCGTCGTTACGGAAATTATGGAGCTGCCCCGGGAAGAAAGAGCGCGGGAGATTGGCCGCATGCTTTCCGGCGAACACATTACGCCGGAGGCATTGAGACAAGCCGAGCAACTCATGCAGGCAGGCGCAAATACCTGACAGGGCCATTTTGTAACTGCTGCGTTACAAACATTGCACATAATAGGCTCTTAAGGAGCAAACGTGCCTGAGCCCATTAGCGCCGAAGAGATTGGCAAACTCCACGAATACTGGAGTGCCGCGAATTACTTAACTGTTGGCCAGATTTATTTAAAAGATAATCCGCTTTTAGAACGCCCGCTGACGAAGGAAGATATTAAGCCGCGTCTTCTGGGGCATTGGGGAACAACGGCGGGTCTGAATTTCATCTACACGCACTTAAACCGCCTGATTAAACAGCGTGACCTGGACATGATGTACATTATCGGACCAGGGCACGGTGGGCCAGGAATCGTTGCGCACACTTATCTGGAAGGCTCTTACACGGAGCTCTATCCTTCCGTTGAACAGAACAAGGATGGAATCAAGCGCCTGTTCCGGCAGTTCTCCTGGCCGTATGGCATTCCAAGCCATGTCGCGCCGGAAGTGCCGGGTTCGATCCACGAAGGCGGAGAACTCGGCTATTCATTACTGCACGCCTACGGGGCAGCGCTTGATAATCCGAATCTGATTGTTTCCTGCATTGTTGGTGATGGTGAAGCCGAAACCGGTGCGCTAGCGACAAGCTGGCATGGAAACAAGTTCCTAAATCCGGCGAAAGATGGCGCAGTTCTGCCGATCCTTCACTTAAACGGCTACAAGATCGCTAATCCAACGCTGCTGGCGCGTATTCCCGAAGAAGAGTTGCTGCATCTATTCACAGGTTACGGTTACGCGCCGCGAGTGTTGGCGGGTGATGAGCCGCCTGCCATGCACCGCCAAATGGCTATTGTTCTTGATGAAATGGTTGATGAGATTCATGCCATCCAGGACCGTGCGCGTAAAGAAAGCTTCACGGAACGGCCACGTTGGCCATTGCTCATTTTGCGAACCCCCAAAGGCTGGACCGGACCTAAAAAAGTAGATGGAAAACCAGTCGAGGGCACGTGGCGCGCGCACCAGGTGCCGCTTGATAATGTTGCCAAAAATCCCGAGCATCTGAAGATGCTCGAAGACTGGCTGCGCAGTTATGAGCCGGATCAATTATTTGACCAGGACGGACAGTTCCGCCCGGACTTAGCCCAATTAGCTCCTACTGGCAATAAGCGCATGGGCATGAACCCCCATGCGAATGGCGGACTTTTACTGGAGCCATTAGTTTTGCCGGACTTCTGGAATTATGCAGTCAAAATTGACGAACCCGGAGAAACAGAAGCGGAAGCCACACGAGTGCTAGGCAGTTTCCTACGCGACGTCATTAAGAGCAATTCCGAAGCGCGCAATTTCCGCATCTTTGGACCGGACGAGACAGCATCCAACCGGCTGGACGCAGTGCTCGAGGCCACCGGCAAAGAGTGGATGGAAGAAGTAGAACCGGTAGACGAGCACCTGACGACAGATGGCCGTGTGATCGAAGTTTTAAGTGAGCACATGTGTGAGGGTTTGTTAGAGGGCTATCTTCTAACGGGACGGCATGGTTTCTTCTCGTGCTATGAAGCCTTTATCCACATCATTGATTCCATGTTCAACCAACATGCGAAATGGTTGAAGACAACCAAAAAGCTGCCCTGGCGAAAACCGATTGCCTCTTTAACTTACTTGTTGTCCTCGCACGTCTGGAGACAGGACCATAATGGTTTCTCGCACCAAGATCCTGGTTTTATCGACCATGTAGCAAACAAGAAAGCGGATGTGGTGCGGATCTATTTGCCGCCCGATGCCAACTCATTGTTATCGGTCGCGGACCACTGCCTTCGCAGCCGCAACTATGTGAACTTGATCATTGCAGGCAAGCAAATGGCGCCGGTGTGGATGGATATGGAGACCTCTGTCCGGCATGCCACGAAAGGCGTTGGTATTTTTGATTGGGCCAGCAATAATGTAGGCGATCCGGATGTAGTAATGGCTTGCGCGGGCGATGTGCCGACAATGGAAACACTCGCGGCAGTGATGGAACTTCGTAAGCTAGTGCCTGATATCAAGGTTCGTGTTGTGAATGTCATCGACCTCATGGCCCTGCAACCAACCAGCGAACATCCACACGGACTTTCCGACCAGGACTTCGACGCTTTATTCACAAAAGACAAGCCGATTATCTTTGCCTTTCATGGTTATCCGTGGATGATTCACCGGCTGCTCTACCGGCGGCATAATCACGATAACCTCCACGTTCGCGGCTACAAGGAAGAAGGAACCACGACCACTCCCTTCGACATGACCGTGCTGAACCAGATAGACCGGTTCCAGCTTGCGTTTGATGCTATCCGGCGAATTGAGCGATTGAAGCACCTGGTTCCCGAAGCAAGCGAGTGGCTGAACTCAAATCTGCAGCGGCACAAAGAATATGTGATGGCGCATGGCGAGGATCTTCCTGAAATACAGCACTGGAAATGGGAAGCTCAGGTCACCGCGTGACAGGCACGGGATCGATACTGGCGCTGAACTGCGGGTCGTCATCACTGAAGTTTGGGTTGTACGCGGCAGGCGAAGGTGAGCCAAAGCTCATCTGTGAGGGAGAAGCGGAACAGGTCGGCGGCGACAGTTCGAGCTTTTGGTTCAAACCTGATGCAAAGACGGATAGGCAGGAACAAAAGCTAAGGTTGTCCACTCATGCCGAAGCGTTGGAGCAGGC
>JBJMGL010000361.1:0-5441 GCA_045807985.1 Bryobacteraceae bacterium | reverse complement strand
CTGCCTTATTCTTCGCTTCCTTCAGCATCGCCGCCAAGCGCTCGGCGGCTCCTTCCGGCAAGGGCCGTGGCGTTCGCATCCGAAACCTCCCGCGTCGGCCAGTTTACTCCTGTTCGTGATCGAGGGAAAGCGCATTGGTATGAGCGAGCTCGATCGCCTCTTCTTTGGAGTTCGCCTGCAGGATGGCGAACCCGCCGACCACCTCCTTGGATTCGGTGAAGGGCCCGTCAGTCACCGTCACCTGTCCCTCGGACCGCCGCACTCGCGCGCCCCGTGCCGTGGGAAGGCAGCCTTCGGTCGACAGCAGCCAACCGGCTTTCCTGCCCTCTTCGACCAGCTGACCCATAGCGGCCATTTCCTCCGGCGTAGGAGGGGTGTTGCGTTCCACTGCCTTGTAGATACTGAGGAATCGCATAGTTGTCTCCTTGATTGATCAGGGTTGGGAGCGTGGTCTGAGTGGCTTTGGCGCCAATCGCCGCGCTCTATGAGTACATCGAATCAGCGACCGCCGGATCGACACGAAAACTCGAGAACCTGTTTACTTTTTCTATGAAATCTGTTCACACAGGCGCTGCTCTGTTCCCGGAGTTCGGGGAGTCAAGTTCTCGCCGAAAGGCGCCCTGCCGGAAGGTGAGTCTTCCCGAGCGGATCGTCGGCCACTCGGAAACAATTTGACCATTGTAAAGGAAATGTGGCGATAGTGGACAAAGGGAAAACAGGCCGAAGCCGCTTCCCCGCTACTGATTTGGGCTCTGATTGGGGCCTTTGGCCAAGCGCACCCGCGCGCTATCCAGCTTTTTCTGTACCTTGGCCATGTCTTCCGGCTCGACATCAGAGGCCGGGCCGTTATTCCATTGCTTCAAAGAAGCTTGCCATTGCGTGATTGCTTCTTTGATCTTTCCTTCTTTGAAGTAAACGTCGCCAAGGTGATCGTGAATGGTTGCGTCCTTTGATGACAGCTGAATGGAGCGGGTTAGCTGCTGCTCCGCTTCGCTCAATTTGTTCATCTTGAAATAAACCCAGCCGAGGCTGTCCAGGAACGCGTAGTTATTGGGATCGAGTTTCAGCGCACGCTCAATCAAGCTCTGCGCTTCCGGCAGGCGCGTGTTCCGGTCAGCCAACATATAGCCGAGATAGTTGAGAGCGGAAGCATTGGAAGCATCCATCTCTAGAACTTGGCGGAATACCTTTTCCGCCTCGTCATACTTCTTCTCGCGCTCATACATAGCTCCGCGCGTAAATAAGATGTTTGTCTTATCTTCTTTTGTCTGAGACAGTTTTTCCGCTTCATCCAGAGCCGCCCTGGCTTCGGAGAACTTCTTGGCCTTCTGATTGATATCAGCAATCGCCAGGTAAACTTCCCGATTGTTCTTGCCATCCAGCAGCTTATTCAGTTCCCCTAACGCCGCGTCGGTTTTGCCCTGATCAGCGAGTAACTGCGCACGAACTTCGTGTATTGTGCGGTCGTTTGGATATTTCTTTACAGCGGCGTCGCTTTCGGCCTGTGCTTTCGGGTAATCTCGCGCGATCCGGTATGTGTCGATCACCTGCGCTTCGGCACGAGGCATCAGGTCAGGATCAAGCGCGCCGATTTGGCGGAAAGCATCGGCAGCCTGCTCATACTGCTCATTATTCCGGTAGAGCGATCCCAACTGTTCCAGCATTTGGGTGCGGAAGGTGCGCTGATTCGCATCGTAAGTACGGCGGGAAGTAGAATCGAGCACGGATTTCAGCCCTGCAATCGCTTCCGCCGTTTTCCCTTCTTCTTGAAGCAGCCTGACTTCGTCGTACCGGATTTCCAGGTTTTCCGGGTCGAGTTCCTTGGCTTTGTTCAGGACTTCACGCGCTTTTCCATAGTCTTTCTGCTCACGATAGATCTGCGCCATTCCGAGATAGGGCTGCGCACTTTTTGGATCAGCCTCCGCCATTTCCCCGTAAGTCTTCAGAGCCTCGTCGAATTTGCCTGCGAGCGCCTGATCTTGCGCTAATGCGCCTCTTAGTTCCACATGGGTCGAGTCAATCTCCAAAGCTTTTTTGTAAGCATCAGCCGCCAGAGAGTACTCTTTCATCGACTCATAGCTGCTGGCCAGGGTGGCGTAAGCTTTCGCCGAGGGACTCTTTTTCGTCAGCTTTTCCAGAAGCGCCGAAGCTCCATGGGCGTCACCGTGGTCCGCGTACACGCTGGCTAAGCCGGTAGTGGCATCCTCATTATCAGGGTCAGCGGCGAGAACCTTTTTAAATGCCGCTTCCGCTTCGATGGAATTATTTAAAACCCGGTTCAACCGCCCGAGCATGATCAGGCTATCGCTATCTTTTGGATCTTTGTCCGAGATAATCTTGTACTGCTCGACGGCGCGCCGCGCCATGCCTTCGTCGATATGATTGGCCTGAGCGTCGCCAATCTGCTGAGTATAGATACGCGCCAGCACGCGCCGTGCGTTCAGATCGTCTGGATTTGTCTTGATGGCATTCTGAGCCTCTTCGACAGCTTCCCGAATGCGCCCGGAAAGGCGGTAAAGCTCGGCGATGTCCTCCACCAGAAACGACGCGGTTGGATCTTCTTTAATCGTCAGCCGATAATTCTCGATGGCCTTATTGATGTAGTCGCTGCGATTCCCTCCGGCAGCGGCCAGTTCCTCATACAAATGGCCTAGCGAGTAATGGTAGTAGGCAGAGGCTTTGGACGAGTTCGGCTGCTTCGTCGGCGCTGGCAAATTGGCACGCTGCTGTGCTGCGCTCGGAAGCGTAACCGCCAGGGTTAACAGTAAGATAGCTGGAAGGCGGGTCAGTGGAAAAAGGCGACGGGAAGACACGTAAGGGTAAGACATTCAACCGCTTTGATAAGGATAAACTCCAACAACGGAGCTGGAGTTATTGCCATTAGTATAGCTCCTATTATGGCTGTTCTGGGTCCAACCGGCGCGGGCAAGAGCGAATTAGGGCTGGCGCTGGCCGAGGCTTTCGGCGGAGAGATCGTCAATTGCGACTCCGTTCAGGTCTATGCACGGCTCCATATCGGTTCGGCCAAGCTGCCGGTTTCCGAACGGCGCGGCATTCCGCATCATTTGCTGGATGTGATTGACCTCGGCGAGGAACTTACGGCTGGAGCTTATGCACGGCTCGCCCGTTCAGTCATTGCGGATATTCAGAAGCGGGGCCGGGTGCCGGTTGTGGTGGGGGGAACCGGGTTCTATTTTCGTGCCCTATTTGATGGACTTTCGCCAGCACCGACGCGCGATGCGGAGTTGCGGGCGCGATTGGAACTTGTGCGTGACCGGCGGCCGAAAGTTCTTTACCGTTTTGTCCGTCGATTTGATCCCGAAGCAGCGCGCCGGATTCATCCGAACGATCATCAAAAATTGATTCGGGCTATTGAGTTGATTTACTTGGCCCGACAGCCGGTTACACAGACGCAAAGTGCGCCTCGCGAAGCCTTGGTGGGTGCAAGAGTTTTAAAGCTGGGGTTAAATCCTCCTCGCGCTGAACTGTACGAGCGGTTAAATCGCCGGACGGCTTGGATGTTCGGTCACGGATTACTGGAGGAAACTCAATCTTTGCTGGAATCCGGGATTTCACCCCATTCGAAACCATTGCAATCGCTGGGTTACCGGCAGGCTGTTCAGGTTCTCCAGGGGGGCTGTTCGCTTCGGGAAGCGATAGCGGAGTGCCAGACGAAGACTCGGCAGTATGCGAAGCGGCAAATGACTTGGTTTCGGTCGGAGGGGGAGGTGCAATGGCTCCCAGGGTTTGGGTCAGAGCCGGAGATTCAACAAAAAGCGCTTCAGTTGTGCCGCGAATTTCTTCGTGTTTCTCCGCTTTAGTAAGCTTGGTTTGGGTTCAAAAAGTGGGTTTTTTCCGTTATTTTCCCCTCCTGTTCGCTTTGTTTGCGGGTGCGGGTCAGGGTGCGACGGTGCTTGTTCTTCAGTTTCATAACGAGTCGCAGTATTCAGATTTGAACTGGGTGGGCGAGAGTATTGCCGAGACTCTGCGGGTGGAGTTAAGCGCGAATCATCAGATCGCTTTAAGCCGGGATTCCCGCGCCGAGGGGCTGCGCCGCTTGGGGCTGCGTCCTGACGCTCAGTTCACGAAAGCCACGCTCATCAAGCTGGGACACAGCCTGGATGTTGATTACGTGTGCTACGGCACGTATGGTCTGATGTTGCCGCCCGGTGATACCGAGCTTCGCAACAGTTCGGTGCAGATTGCGGGGCGTTTTATTGACTTACGGAAGATGCACGATGGCCCTCAAGTGTCGGAGACGGGCAAGCTCACCGATTTGTCAAGGTTGCAGGAACATCTGGCCTGGCAATCTTTGAAGTTTTTAGAGCCGGGAGCCAATTTTCCCCTTGAGCAGTTCATGACGTTTCAAAAGTTCATCCGCTTGGATGCGGAAGAAAGTTATATTCGCGGCTTGCTGTCGTCGCGGGGTGAGCAGCAAAAAAAGTGGTTTACGCAGGCCCATATTATCGACTCGCATTTTGTCGGCCCAATTTTTGAGCTAGGCAAATTGGCGTATGAGCAAAAAGATTACCGTCAGGCTGTGACTTGGTTTGGGCGCATTCCGGCAAGTGACTCCCGCTATACGGATGCCCGTTTCCGAATGGGACTTTCCGCTTATAATGCCAGCGACTATACGGGCGCGGCGAATTACTTTCGCGAGGTGGCAAAAACCGTGCCGCTGAACGAGGTTTATAACAACCTGGGCGCGGCTGAAGAACAACTGGGCCTGTCAAGCGCGGTCATCGACTTGCGTAAGGCGGCTGAAGGAGACCCGAACGACATGATCTACCGCTTCAATCTTGGCGTGGCTCTGCTGCGAACCAACTCCTTTGATGAAGCAACGAACCTGTTGCAGGCGGTGGTCGATCATGATGCGGACGACGCACAGGCGCGAACCCTGCTGGACCGTGCCCGGCGCCGGGAGTTTAGCCCTGCCAATGCACGTCCGCTAGCCCCTGCCCGTTTGAAACAGAACTTTGACGAGACCGCCTTCCGCCAGTTGAAAGCCATGCTACAGCCAAAAGGTTCAGCCTAGAAAGCCGGGCATGGCGATTCAGCCAGATTTGTACAGCGGTGAGGTCAGAGCCGCCCTTCGCCGTGACGCCTTTGACTTGCTATTAGGCACGACGCTGACGGTCATGGGACTGTTGGCAGTTGCGTTGTTTACTGCTCGAAAAAGACCTGCTCAGCGTGGTTTGCTGTGGTTTGGCATCTTTCTAAGCTTCTACGGCCTCCGCCTGCTCGTCTCTGCTGGCATTTTCCGGTTTACCGCCGAACCGGTCCCGCAAATTGCGTGGAGATATTTAGAAATCGCCATCACCTACTTGATTCCCTTACTAGGCGTGTTATTCTTCCGCGAAATTTTCCCAAGCTGGAATCGTGTTCTTCGATGGCTTGCGGTCGGTTTAGGGGCCTTTGCAGCAATCGGTATTATTGCGGAT
>JBJMGL010000360.1:0-8145 GCA_045807985.1 Bryobacteraceae bacterium | reverse complement strand
AGCCTGGAGTGGTGAGGACGTTTTTCCGGAAAGTAGCTTCATTGGGCACGTATGCAGTGTTGGACACTGGCACGGTTTGGGGTTGAGCGGCGACCTGCAATTGTTGATTAGCGACTGTTAGATTGCCTTGCGGGACGGTTGTTATGTCTTCTTTGTTACGCAGGCGGACGCCTCAGCACGCTTACGTAGTTTTGCATAATCAAATCAACCTACACCAAAAGATTGGTTAAGCGGAAAGCACACGGATTTATTTCTTGCGACGTTGCGGTACGTTGATGTGTGCGGCAGGTTGCGTTGGAACCGAATAAGAAAAAGATAGGCCGATTATTGTCTTCCCGGCTCTGTTTCACTTTGTTGCTCTTCGATCTGCTTGTACGGGGGCAAAGCGGTGTTTCTCCGGTTGGCTTTCGGAACGTGGCGCAACAGGGTGGTTTGGATTTTGTGCTGCATAATTGCCCGACTTCCGACAAGCGCATGATTGAGGCGATGGCGGGCGGGGTGGCGGTGTTTGATTACGACGGCGATGGGCGGCCTGACATCTTTTTTGCGAATGGGGCGGAGATTCCCGCGCTTGCGAAGAGCGGGCCGAAGTATTGGAACCGGCTTTATCGGAATGAAGGGGGTTTCCAGTTCCGGGATGTGACGGCGTCGGCGGGAGTGGCTGGCGAAGGATATTCGATGGGTGTTGCCGCCGCTGACTACGATAATGATGGTCGCGCGGATTTTTTTGTGGCGGGAGTGAACCGCGACATTCTTTATCACAATGCGAGGAATGGCCGGTTTGAGGATGTTACGAGGGGATCTGGGATTAGGGGCGGCCAGTGGGCGGTCGCGGCGGGATGGTTTGATTATGACAATGATGGGCTGCTGGACTTGTGGGTGGTTCATTACGCCAAGTGGTCCGTTGAGGAGAACCGTTATTGCGGTGACGCAGGGCGCGGGATTCGTATTTATTGTCATCCGAAGTATTTTGAGCCGCTGCCTTCCACGCTCTATCACAACCTGGGACATGGGCGCTTTGAGGACGTTTCGACAAAGGCGGGAATTGCCGAGTTTGCGGGGCGTGGCATGAGTGTTGCCTTCGCGGATTATGACAGTGACGGGTATCAGGATGTTTTTGTCACGAACGACAATATGCCGAACTTCCTGTTCCGCAACCGGGGTAACGGGAAGTTTGAGGAAGTAGGATTAACAGCGGGCGTGGCTTTACGCGGGGACGGGAAAGCGGTCGCGAGCATGGGAGCGGATTTCCGGGATTATGATAATGACGGCTTGCCGGATATTTCCTTTACGGCGCTGGCGGCGGAGACATTTCCTTTGTTTCGCAACGTGGGGAAGGGAAGTTTCGATGATGCTACTTATTCCAGCCGCCTGGGGGCTTTAACGGTGCGGCATAGCGGTTGGGGCGTGGGTCTTTTTGACTTCAACAATGATGGCTGGAAAGATTTGTTTACCGCAGGGTCTCATGTGAACGACCGGGTGGAGGCGTTTGAATCGGCGGTTTATCAGGAGACGAACCGCGTATTTGTGAACCTGCACAACGGCACGTTCCGGGATGAGTCCGAGCAGGCGGGTCTGCAGGGGGAGAAAGCACATCGCGGGAGTGCTTATGCGGATTTCGATGGGGATGGAAAGGTGGATGTTGTGGTTTCGTCGCTTGAAGGGGCGGCAGAAGTTTGGCAGAACGTCAGCCCGGAGGCGAACCACTGGGTTGTCATTAAGCTGATGGGCGTGAAGAGTAATCGTGATGGAATGGGGGCGCGAGTTCAGATTGGGAATCAGCACAACCATATGACGAGCGCAGTGAGTTATGCTTCGTCCAGCTTGGGCGGGATGCACTTTGGACTTGGGAATTTGAGCGTTGTGCCCGAAATTGAAGTTATTTGGCCGAGCGGCCTAAGGCAGACGGTTAGGGATATGAAGGCTAATCAGGTTTTGACGTTTCGCGAGCCGGTGAGGTGATTTCGGCTTCCTTCGTGAGTTGTTCATTGACTTCTCTCCTGGGGTTGGTGCATACATTCTTGTGTAGGTCTTTTCAGTGAGGATGGCAAATTAAGTCCAAGTGGCTTTCAGCTGCTTTACGTTTCCTGCGTTAATCTGCTGGAGCGTCGAATCCGAGCCGAGTCTGGCGCACCGCCGTACTCTGGCCAAGTACGATGTTGCTGCTTGGGAGCCGCACCTGCGGATGTTGGCTAGCAACCGGAGCATGTAATCAGTGATATGAGTAACAACTCCCACATGAGTGCCGTTGCGCTGAGAGGATAGCGGGCTTGGGTTTACACCCATGAGCCCACAACGCTCCACAACCATTGCACAGTCCTGAAGCTTGCAAATCCTGTAGTGTTACTGTATTATTCCGATAACCTGCAAATATTATTAAGTCATAAAGCATTGACCCCGGAAACGGGTTACTTATCAATCTTGATGACCTCAGGTTATGGTGGAAAACGGTGTCAGGTCTATGCCGCTTTGGCTCAGGCTTTCAAAAACAAAGGGGAAATATGGTTGCTTCAGCGCCTCGGCGCCACATATACTTCAAATCTCTCTGCGCGATCTGTGCGCTCTTTTTTGCAGCAGGGTTGCCTGCTAATCTTCTCGGCCAGGCAGCCGTATATGGTTCCATCGTCGGAACGGTTACAGATCAGTCTGGGGCCGTGGTGCCTAACGTGAATGTCACGGCCACGAATGCCGACACGGGCCAGTCCAAAACGGACATCACGGACCAGTCCGGACGCTTCAGCATGCAAAGCATGCTTCCCGGCAGATACAATATTTCAATTGAGACCAAGGGTTTTCGGCGGATTGAGCAAACAGGTGTCGACGTGACTCCGAACACGGTTACCCGTGTCGATCAGAGCCTGCAGGTCGGCCAGACGACTGAACAGGTCAACGTTTCCGCAGCGGCGACGCTTCTGCAAACCGACAAAGCGGATACGCACTCTGAAATTTCCGCCAAACAGGTGACGAACCTCCCGCTCGGCGGCCAGCGCAGCTATCAGTCGCTGATCAATCTGACGCCTGGCGCTCTGCCTGGCAGTTTTGGCAATTCGGTTACGGATAATCCGGCATCGCCTTTGCTGACTCGCGTCAATGGAGGCCCTTCCCAAACTAATACGACACGCATTGATGGAGCTTCCAGTGTCAATCTTTGGCTTCCTCAGTATGCCGGTTACAGTTCGACTGCCGAGACGATTGATGTGGTAAACGTCACCACCAGCGCAGCGGAAGCCGATCAGGGGCTGGCGGGAGCTTCCGCGATTACGGTTGTCACAAAGTCAGGAACAAATGATCTGCATGGCAGCGCCTTCCTGTTCCATAACGATCAGCACTTGAATGCCCGTAACTTCTTTCTGGTGGCAACGCCAACGAATCCAACCGCCGCCAAACCTGTAGGCATTTACAACAACTATGGCGGCACCCTGGGCGGACCAATTCTCAAGAACAAATTGTTCTACTTTGTCAGCTTTGACGGCACAAATCAAAAAACGAGTGCTAACGGCCTGTTTACAGTACCTACGCTTGATCAACGACGCGGCGATTTCAGCGCCTATCAAAATGCTGATCCCAAAAATCCTCTTGTTATTTACGACCCCACCAGTGGTGGGCGCGACAGCGCAGGCACTCCCAATGGGGTCGGACGTACTGCTTTCCCCAACGCCGTTCTAGACCCGAGCCGTATCAGCCCGGTTGCTCTGAAAATCCAGAGTTACATTCCGTTGCCGAACTTGCCAGGCACGACCAACAACTTCTCCGCATCTGGCGGCCCCATTGTTGATCGGTATTCGGCTGACGCCAAAGTCAATTGGAACAGAAATGACAAACACACGATCTGGGGCAAGTACGGTCGCATGTGGGCAACTACCGCCGGTCAAGGTATTTTTGGCATAGCGGGAGGGCCGTCACTTGGGACCGGCTCCAGTCCAGGCACAGGCGACACTGTGGTCCAAATCCTTACCATCGGACACACTTACACGATTACTCCGAACTTGCTACTAGATGGCAACATCGGATATCAGCGGCAGGTCCAGAGCGTCACCGGAAGTGATTTCGGCACCAACTACGGTGCCGTGCTTGGGCTGCCAGGACTTAACGGTCCCGATATTCGCCAAAGCGGTTTTCCCAATATTAATTTCAACGATTATTACACAGGGCTGGGCGTTCCGAATTGGATGCCGCTCTTCCGTACGGACGAGAACTATACCAACAGCGACAGTTTGGGATGGGTGAAGGGCGCACACTCCTTCCGTTTTGGCTTTGACCTGGTTCGTTTTCACCTGAACCACTGGCAACCTGAGTTAAGTTTTGGCGGCCCGCGCGGTTACCTAGCCTTCAATGGCCAGGCGACTGCGTCCAGCACCGGCGCTGCCCCGAACCAGTACAATGCGTATGCTCAGTTCCTGCTTGGCTACTCCGACAACGTCCAGAAAGGTTTGCAATACATCCTGATGACGAGCCGGGAATGGCAGTTCGGATGGTACGCCCAGGACCGCTGGCAGGTGTCGCGCAATTTGACGGTTTCCCTGGGTTTGCGGTATGAGTATTACCCGCTCATGACCCGAGCCGGAAAGGGCATTGAACGCTATGATCCGACGACCAACAACGTGCTGCTTGGCGGACGCGGCAATGTTCCCGATAACGTGGGCATCACAACGAGCAAGAAACTTTTCTCGCCCCGCCTCGGCATCGCTTACCGGCTAGGCGAAAACACGGTCATCCGCACCGGCTACGGACTCAATGTTGATCCGCTTCCGTTCTCGCGGCCGCTGCGCGGTTTTTATCCGCTCACGATTAATGCCAATACCACGTCCACCAACAGCTTTGGATACGCCAGCACTTTGTCCGCCGGTATCCCTCCGGTGGTTGGTCCTGATCTTTCGACCGGCGTGGTTCCGCTTCCGGCAACTGCTGACGAGCGTAGTCCGTGGGCCGGTGAACTGCATCGAGGTTACATTCAGTCCTACAACTTCACGGTGGAACGCAAGCTTCCGTTGGACATGGTTGCTTCCGCCGGTTACGTCGGCACACATGCCGTACACTTGCTAGCGGATCGCGACATCAACGCCGGTTACCTCACCACTCTTCCCAACGGAACCACCGTTGGGTCCGGAAGTACGGGTCTGCCCTTTTACAACGCGGTGTTCCCGAACACGAACGGCCAGCCGCTGAAACGGACGGCTCCCATCAATATGTGGGATGGCTATCTCAGCTCCAGCTACAACTCACTACAGGTTGCCTTAAACAAGCAGTTCTCCAAAGGGTTATTGCTGAAGGGAGCCTACACTTGGTCGCACGCTATTGATTACACCGATGATGACGGCTGGGCAAGTGTCAGTTGGAATTGGGACCCAGTCTTCCAGCGCAATCGCGCTACTGCCGGCTTTGACCGTACCCATGTCTTTCAACTCGGATGGGTCTATGAGCTCCCAGTTGGCAAAGGGAAACAATACTTGAATTCGGGAGTCGTTTCCCAGATCGTCGGCGGCTGGCAGTTTAGTGGTGTCGAAGCTGCCTATACAGGTACCCCGTTCACCGTCACGGCACCTAACTCATCACTGAATGCACCCAACAACTTACAAACTGCCGAGCAGGTAGCGCCCGTCCAGTTCCTTGGGAACGTCGGATCGACCGGTACCTATTACGCGACTAACTCCTTCGCCGCTGTTAACCAGGTTCGCTTCGGCACTAGTGGTCGCAACATTATACGCAATCCGGGACTTTGGAATACGGACTTAAGCATTATGCGGGTTTTCCCCATTAAAGAAAAAGTTCAGCTTCAGTTCAGAAGCGAGTTTTACAATTTGCCAAACACATCACACTTCTTTGGACCAGGTGGTACATCGGGGCAGCCAGCGACTCAGAGTGTTACTACGGGTACCAATTTTATGCGTATTATCGGATCTTACGGCGAACGTAATATTCGCTTCTCGTTACGCTTGCAATGGTAAATATGCAGTAGGAATGATTGTTTCGCAACACACAAGGCGGCTCGTATTCCGGGCCGCTTTTGTTTTATTCACCGTTCTTTCCCCCGCCCTTTCTCAATCGGAACAGTTAGAGGAACAATCGCGTCGCGGGAAAGAACTGATGAGCCAAGGCCGCTTTGACGAAGCCGCCGACATCTATCGCGAAATGATCAAGGCACTTCCCGGCAATAGCGGGCTCATCCTCAATCTCGGATTAGCCGAAGAGATGGGCGGTCATTTCGACAAAGCCATTCCCCACTTCCAAGCCGTCCTAAAGAATCAGCCGAACAACGTTCCGGCTCTCACCTCGCTTGCGATGTCCCACCTTCAGCTTAATCAGCCAGCGGCAGCTTTAGCGCCTCTCAATAAACTCATTACATTGGAACCCAAAAACGTTGACGCGCGGGGCATGCTCGCCGGTGCTGAAATGGGATTGGGCCATTTCGAGAACGCAGCGCAACAGTATCGCCAACTCACCATGCTGGCTCCGTCCGATGCAAAAGCTTGGTACGGGCTCGGCAAAGCCTATGAGTCTCTGGCCGCCTCCAGTTTCGAACGTCTTTCTAAATTGGACGCGCAGTCCGGTTATGTGGCGCTGCTTCTCGGCGAAGCGCGTATGCAGCAGCGTCAATATCGCAGCGCCTTTTTCTTCTATCGCGAAGCAGAAAAGAAACTCCCCCAATTGCCAGGACTGCACAGCGGCATAGCGCAGGTTTATCGCAGCACGGGACACGCGGACTGGGCCAGCGCAGAAGAGCAACGAGAACCGAATCTCGCCTCGGCGGCATGCAAGAGTCCGGCGGATTCCGCCTGTCACTTTGCCCATGGCGACTTTTTGACAGCAGCCAAAGCTGCTTCGGGCAATCCACTGAATGCACCGGCCTTATTCTGGGCAACTCGCTCCTACAATGCACTAGCTCTGCAATCGTTCGAACGTTTGGGACAACTACCCGAATCAATAGAACTGCATGCTTTAAAGGCACAAATATTGCGTGATCACGGGCAAAACCTGGAGGCGTCCAAAGAGTGGTCAGCTGCTCTCGCGATTGCGCCCGACCGAAACGATCCGCGACTGAAAACCGAACTGGCCACTTCTCTGTTCCTGGCGCGAGATTACCAATCTGCTATCCCCGTTATTAAGGAGCTTCTCTCCGTTAATGCTGATGCTCCCGACCTGAACTTCATGCTCGGTGAAAGTCTCTGGCGCACGCAACAGGCCGATGCGGCCCTGCCTTACCTGGAGCACGCGTTACAGAAAAGCCCGGAGATGTTGCCCGCTCACGCCGCTCTAGGTCTGGCGCTTGCTTCGTTGAACAAGAACACCGAGGCCATTCCGCACCTGGAAAAAGCAGTCAGTCTAGATAATGATGGCAGCTTGCATTACAGCCTGGCACGTGTTTATCGGGCATCTGGAAATACGACCCAAGCCAAGGCCAACATGGAGGAGTACAGCAAGATTCAGCGCCATAATGCCGAGGTCAGCAATGCAGTAGCAAACGAATCCGAGATCACCGCTCCTCATCCGAAGTGATCAGTCCGGCTTAGTAAGAGGATAGTAACAGATTTATAGGGGGCAGTACAGCGGGATTATGGGTTCTCGCGTTTGAGCTGTTCCAGGGCGTAGCGGACTAATTGGCTGCGGGTTCGCACGCCGGTTTTTTGAAAGAGCTGCTGGAGAGTGCCCTTCACGGCGGCTTCGCTCGCTCCAATGCGGTCTGCGATGATTTTATTGGGTAAACCCTCGAGCAGACAGTCGAGTACGGCGCGTTCGCGGTCGGTTAAGCGTAGAGGGGCTTCGCTGGCCTGCGGTTGCGCGATTTGAAAGAGCGGTTTCAGGTATGCCTCTTCCAGGTAGACATTTCCCGCCAGGACGGAACGAATTCGCTGACTAAGGGAGTCGGGGTCGTTATGTTTGTGGAAGATGCCGGAAACGCCTGATTGGATCAGCTCCGTGGCGCTGTGATCATCGACACCAGCCGTGACAATCAGGATTTTGGTTTCGGGGCGCAACGAGCGGCTCAGGCGAACGAAGTCGATTGTATTTCCTCCTCCGAGGTCGAAGTCGAGGAGGATGATGTTGGGCGATTGAGTTTTTAGCGCGTTCAGGCCGCAGTCCAGATTTGAACAGGTGGCGACTAGTTCGAAATCGGCCTCACTGGCGAGAAGACGTCCTACACCTTCT
>JBJMGL010000359.1:0-4707 GCA_045807985.1 Bryobacteraceae bacterium | reverse complement strand
TCAACGGCGAGTCGATGCGCAAGAAGCGCGGACGCAAACCGGAGGAGGAAGCAGGATCCCCCTCTCTCCGAGGCTGGTGTGGGGCAAGGCATTCGCAGGCCATCCTTGCCCTCACTATTACCCCCATCCGGGCGTCGTCAGTTGGCTCACGAAGAGGAGAGTTGGCAACGGCTTACCGAAGGCGTGTCGCGTGTTCTAAGTTTTGCCTGAAAAGAAAGAGGCTTCCTTTGTCATGGGTGCAGGGTTTCAACAACTTCTGGCGTCGGGAACGGCTCGGCGCTGATATTGAGAGTGAATTGCTCTTTCACGTAACCGAAAGCGCCGAGCAACTGGAAGGGGAAGGTCTGTCGCCAGCCGAAGCTCTACGTCAGGCACAATTGCGTTTTGGAAATATCACTTTACAAAAGGAGCGTACTCGGGATCAGTACCTGTTTACACGGCTGGAAACACTGGTTCAGGATTTATGTTATGCGTTTCGCCTTTTGCGCCGGTCCCCAGGCTTCCTCAATCGTAGCCGTTCTATCTCTGTCTATTGGAATCGGAGCGGTGTCAGCGATTTTCAGCCTGTCGGACCGTCTTCTTCTCCGCCCTCTTCCCGTACCGCGTCCCGCGGAGGTGTTGACAGTCGGCTCGACCTCCTCGGAGACTTCGCTCGGCAGGATCTCATACCGGGACTACTTTGATTTCCGTAATAAGAACACAGCCTTTTCCGGCCTTGCCGCGTTTGGGGAGACAACACTCAGTATCGCCCGCCGAGCTGGCGAAGTGCCTGTTGTTCGCAATGGCCTGTTTGTCTCCAGCAACTTCTTTTCTGTTCTTGAGGTGGAGCCACGCATCGGTCGAGGCTTTCGCCCCGATGAAGATCAGGTGCCAGGGCGCGACCCTGTGGTTGTCTTGAGCCATAATCTGTGGCAATCGCAATTTAGCTCTGATAAAGGGATTTTGGGCCAGCGCATTCGCCTGAATGGCCTCGATTTTCTGGTGATCGGGATTGCACCGGAGCAATTTACTGGTCCTGGACAGTTCTTGCGTCCCGCTGTTTACATTCCGTTCGCCATGTGGCCCGTCATGATAAACAGTTCCAAGAATCCGCTCGAAGCGAGAGATTTCCGGACGCTCACCGTTAAGGGCCGTCTCAAATCAGACATAGCAATACAGCAGGCGGACGCTGAAATCCAAACGATAGCGAAGGGGCTTGCAGAAAGTTATGGAAATACAAACCACAATATCGGCGCAACCGTAAAAACGGAGTTCAACGCGCGTTTGAAACTTTCCACTGTGGAAGCGATGCTTGTTGTTCTATTAGGTTTACTAGCGGGAACTGTCCTGCTGGTGGCCTGCGCCAATGTTGCCTACCTTCTGTTGAGTGGGGTTCGCAAGAGGTCTCGCGAAACGGCTATCCGCTTGGCTGTTGGCTCGGGAAGAGGACGCCTGATCCGGCAGCTCTTAACAGAGAGCTTAGTGCTCGCCCTGGCGGGAGGTGCATTAGGCCTAGTGTTCGCCTTCGCGGGAATTTCGGTTTTTAGCCGCATTGGCGGCGAGGTCTCGGATACGCAACTGATCGAGTCTTCTCACTTGGACAGCCGCGTTCTACTCTTCAGTCTGGCGGTTTCGGTTGCCAGCACTCTGCTGTTCGGTTTAGCTCCTGCTCTCCAAGCATCGAAACAGGATGTCAATCTCGCCCTAAAGGACGGCGCGGGTCTTGGCATAGACGCTTCGGGCTTTTGGGGACGCAACAACCTGGTCAGAATTCAGATTGCTTGCTCAATGATGCTGGTGGTAGTTGCTTCTGTTGTGTATCTCGGTTTCCGGGGACCCTGGCGGGAGACCCCGGTTTCCGCACAGATCATTTGGCGCTAATGACTTTTCAGCCGGAACTCAGCCGCTACACGGAAGCACAAGGATACAGTTCTTCCGGCGCTTGGTGGAACATGCGGGGCAGGAGGCAGGAGTTCGATCCGTTACTTTAACCAGTTCGATTCCCATGAGCTTCGAGCAACAGACTACGAACATCATTCCTGAAAACTATGATCTGCCTCGTGGAATCGAGTCCTTCAGTGTGCTTTCCAGCGTTATCGATGATAATTACTTCTCTACGATGGGCATCCCGGTTGTGCGCGGACGGGCGCTCATGCCAGCGGACAAAGCAAACGCTCCGCTTGTCGCTGTTGCCAACGAAGAACCAGCGAAGCGCTATTGGCCGGGACAAGAGGTGATTGGGAAACGCTTTCGAATGAACGGCCGCACTGGCCCTTTTGCCGAAATTGTCGGTGTAGCAAAGACTGCGAAGTACACGTGGATTGCCGAAACTCCTCAGCCCTACTTGTACCTTCCATTGCGGCAGCATTCCCAGAACCGGATGACGCTGGTGACGCGGACAAGTAGCGATCCGGCCAAGCTGATTCCAGCATTGCGAAAAATTGTCCAGGACCTGGACAGCAATCAACCCGTTTACAATGTGCGCACGATGGAGGATTTCTACCGCAAGCAGGCCATAGATACACCTACTCTTTTGACGGAAACAATTGCGGCTCTTGGACTGATCGGGTTAGGGCTGGCCATGGTGGGTTTATACGGGCTGGTCGCTTACTCTGTTTCGCAGCGCACGCGCAAGATCGGCGTACGGGTCGCTCTCGGAGCAGACCGCAAGACGATCCTGAAAATGGTATTAAGTGACGGGTTAAGAATTTCACTAACCGGAGCTGTATTCGGGTTGCTGGCCGGTTTTGTTGTCGAGCGCATCATTCTCGCTAGCTTTTCAACAGCCAGGAGCGACGCACTCACCTTTTTCGTCTTGCCGCCGCTGGTTGTGCTCGTCACGCTGCCAGCTTCAGCGGAACCGGTGCGCCGCGCCGCTCTCATCGATCCTATGACGGCCTTGCGTTATGAGTAAGGTCCAGCCATTAACCACTTTGCCTATAGCTGATCGACCGAATCTAGACACTAGGAGCCGGGCTGCTCACAGGAGTAGCACCGCTGTCTTTAGGCTTTTCCCGCTTTTCTTTAGGCGGCACAGTAGCTTTCACAGGGCTGATGATTACATGAGCATTGCGGCCTTCCAAACGAGGCTGCCCTTCGATAGCGCCAACACCATTTAAGTCTTCGGCGAAGCGCAGTAACAGCTTTTTGCCGAGATCGACGTGCGCAATTTCACGTCCCCGGAACTGCACGACAGCCTTCACGCGATTGCCTTCCTTTAGAAACCGAATGGCATGATTTTTCTTGAAATCATAGTCGTGATCGTCAGTGTTCGGGCGGAACTTTAGCTCCTTTACCTGGATCACATGCTGCTTCTTTTTGGCTTCGTGCTGTTTCTTTTTCTGTTCGTACTGCCACTGGCCGTAGTCCATCGCCTTCGCGACAGGCGGCTCGGCGGTAGGAGCAATCAGGATCAGATCTAATCCTAAATCCTGAGCCTTGCGAACAGCGGCAGGAGTGGGCATGATTTCGGTAGATCCATCCGGAAATACCGCACGGACTTCTCTAGCCCGGATTGCCTCATTCACGTTTTCTCGAATTCTCGGCCGGCGAGGAGGAAAACTTCTTGGTGGATACATGCCGGGCTAATGGGCAGCGCAGACAGGCGCTTGGGGGAAAATTAAGGATGAAATCAAATGCAATTCCTTATTACAGTTTACACGAAAATGCAAGGGGCGTTCCAGCAATTTTTTCAGGCTCTTTTTCCTGTGTGATTGAAGTCGATTCCTCGCATATGTTAGCGTAAACGAAGTAGGGAAAGTCCGCCACGTTTGAGGTGCGCTTGCGCCTGCGAGTTCCCGATTTCCGGCTTCTTTTCCTTTTCCAATTAAAATAAGTTTAGATGGATTCGACGCTACACGCCCTGGCTAACCTGCTGCTGCAGGCAATTCCGACGGTCGTCTTTTTTCTTTTTTTAGCTTTTTATTTGAAGCAAGTCTACTTCAGGCCCTTAGCGAAGGTGCTCGATCAAAGGCGGGTGGAAACTGAGGGCGTCCGAGAACTCTCGCAACGGGCTTTCGAAGCGGCAGACCAGAAATCCTCGGAATTTGAGCGGGCTTTGCAGTTAGCCCGCGCTGACATTAACGCAGAGAACGAAGCGTTGCGGCAGAAGTGGACACAGGAGCAGATGGAAACGGTGGCGCAGGCGCGCGCCGAAGCGGAAGCACGGGTGGCACAGGCTAAAGGAGAGATTGCGGAAGAAACGAAGCGCGTCCAAAGTGAGTTGGAGGCCAATGTTCAACCATTAAGCGAACAGATTGTGCAGTCACTCCTGCGACGGAGAGCTGCTTAGTGCGCCGGACGATTTTTCCTGCCTGCTGCTGCGCCGCGCTATTGCTATTTGTTTGCGCCAGCACAGTTCATGCTCAAACTGCATCACAGCAAGACGCGGCGGAGCAGCAGGCCGAGATGCGTTGGCATATCATCAATACCGCCATCTTTGCCGCTGGCTTGGGGTTTGCAATCTGGAAGCTGGCACCTGCCTTTTTCAATGCGCGCTCCGCAGATATTCAGAGGGCTATCAGAGAAGCCACCGGTTTAAAGATGCAAGCCGATCTTCGCTATTCCGAGATCGATCGCAAAATGGCAACGCTTCCGGACGAAGTGAAAAGGATGCGCGAGCAGGCGCGGACCGAAATGGAACGCGAACATGAGCGCCGCCGACAGGAGACTACCAACGAACTGGAACACATCAACTAAAGCGTAGCGGCTGAGATTGAGGCGTTTCGC
>JBJMGL010000358.1:0-5543 GCA_045807985.1 Bryobacteraceae bacterium | reverse complement strand
TAGTACACGTTCCACATAGTATTTTCACTCAGTGGATGAGCATATTGAATGCCGATCTCCATAAATAGATCGTGCGGGTGTTGTGCATCGACAATCGGCGCACCAAACGCGGTTTCCCCCGTTTGAAAGAGAAGCGGGTAGCGGCGATCCGTAACCGTTGCCGGTTCCAGGCTCATCATAGACCGCAGCATGAGGCTTCCTCCGCCCAGCCGGTGAATCGCGCTCAGCATGCCCCAGTTGGTGGAGTAAAACTTATCGCCGCCACGCGGGCCGGACTGCTGCGTATCGACAAGAAAGGCTTGCGCCATCCACATCAGGTGCCAGTCACCTGGGTGAGTCATTAGCATCGGCATGGGCCAGGCGGAAGGCTGAAATGCCGTGCCGGAGCTTTCTCCCATCAGGAACATCTCTGCCGCGTTCCTGTTCATGCTGTTATGATCCATGCTGCTGTGATCCATACCGGGCATATCCGGCATGGGGGCTGAATGCTGGCTTACTGCATCATGTTCCTGCGCTAATGCACCCTTCTGCACAATGGCGGACACTAGCCATACGGCCCATACGACTCTTAAAGCCGCTCTTAAATTGCTGTTATATTTCATTCTCTATTCCTGTTCTCTTCTCAAAACATTGCCTGCGGAAAGGCAGATGAATAGTGGGCTTGATGTATCGAGTTGACACAAAACCCGCTGAAATTGTGAAAAGGAACGAGAGTCTAGATCCTCAAAACAGAAAACGAAGGCAGCTGCGGCGATCTCGAAGGCGTGTTGTTAAAAACAATTGCCTGTTCAGCTTGCCGGAAGGTGATAAGCGCAGGATTGGCAAGAACACCAGCTGTTATGTCATGGGATACATGCTGAATATCGAAAACTAGGGATGCCTTGCCATCCAATAAGAACAAATACTGGCACGACTCTGTGGGAGCACTCTGCTTTGATGATGAATGACGATGGCATGGTGCAGAATGAGTAGTCTTATCAGAAGGAGAGTTGGCCGGTGCGGAGTGACAAGGCGTGGTGGCGCATCGCGCGGCGCACTGCATGCTGGCGGCTACGATTGCCAGCAGGACAACTACGACTTGGAGTGATAACCAACGATGCGCGGTCCTCATAGGGCGCTCTCTTCATGATAACCCTGTGCGCCGCTACGGAGGGTGAAACACCGGCCCGTAGTTCGCATCCAGAGGTGAGGAGCTTACGATGGCCCTGTTCGGTGACAGCAAAGATTCAAAGAAGATTCGGTACGCCGTAATTGGATTAGGTTGGATCGCGCAAGAAGTCGTTCTGCCGGCCTTCAAAAATACAAAGAACTCAGAACTTACCGCTTTCGTGACCGACGATCCTGAGAAAGCAAAGGAACTTGGCGACAAATACGACGTCGCGCAATCAGTCGATTACGACGGCTACCGAAAGCTGTTACACAGCGGAAGCATTGATGCCGTCTACATTGCTCTGCCGAACAACATGCACAAAGATTTTACGGTTGAAGCCGCGCAGGCGGGCGTACACGTGCTGTGCGAAAAGCCCATGGCCGATTCCGTAGCGGAATGCGAAGAGATGATCCTCGCTGCCCAACAGAATAACGTAGAGTTGATGATCGCCTACCGGCTGCACTTCCAACCCGCCAACTTAAAAGCTATCGAAATTGTAAACAGCGGTGATCTCGGCGAACTAAGAGTATTCAGTTCTGTTTTCAGCCAGCAGGTCGCGGAAGGCAACGTCAGGTTGAAAAAGGAACTCGGCGGCGGCCCGCTGATGGACATGGGCGTCTATCCCATTAACGCCTGCCGCTACCTGTTCCGTGATGAGCCCACCGAAGTAACCGGCATCGGAGCGACCCGAAATGATAAGCGCTTCGCCGAAGTACACGAAATGGCAACCGGCGTCCTGCGTTTTCCCGGCGACCGCCTAGCGATCTTTACCAGCAGCTTCGGAGCCGCCGCTACTGATTCTTATCAGGTCGTCGGCACGGAGGGCGAACTCTTGTTAAAACCGGCCTATGACTACCACGACAAAACAAAAATGACTACGATCATTGGAGGGAAAGAGAAAGAAGTGTCTTTCGAGGTGGTGGACCACTTCGGCCCGGAGATCGAGTACTTCTCGCAATGCATACTTGAGAACACCGAACCTGAGCCAAACGGTTATGAAGGGTTAGCAGACATTCGAATCGTGCAGGCCCTTCTCGAATCCATGCGTTCCGGCAAAACCGTAAAACTTGGACCATTTGAAAAGAAAACCCGCCCCAGCGAAGACCAGAAATACGAAAAGCCTCCAGTCAAAGCCAAAAAAATCGCACATGCCGCCTCACCAGGCCAACAGTAATGGAACTGTGAGGCAGAATCACAACTGCCTCACCTTCGCCTATCTCCAGTAGCCTTCCATCCACACCCAGCCGTGCCGGGTATTTCTCCAATGTCCCGGCACCCATCGATGGTAGCGAGGTTGAGGTGGTAAAACCCACCTGCCGGGCTCGTAAATATAACTTCCTCCATCCCAGCGTTGAAATCCATTGATCCAAACATATTGCGGACCTGGACGAGCAGGAATGAATTCCCGCCGTGGCGGTGGCGGAGGCCCAATACGAACAAACACCTGCGCGTTCGCAGCGCCCACCGCCAGCGTGCCTGCCAAGAGCACGGTAGAAAGTAACCGTTTCATCGTGTTAAACTCCCTTTACTCGTCACCCAGCACTTTGCGACTTCTTGTTGTGGTGACGTTCGCGAGCTGCCTGCAGCATCTGATCATAGGCTTGTTGCTGCTCCGGCGTTAATACCGCTCTGATTTTGGTTTGGCTCTCTTCTCGAATCGCAAGCATCTTCTCATGACGATCCTTGCGTGAGAGCGAGCTATCATTCCAAACAGTTTGCGCTTGCTGATTGCGCTCCGTAAGAATTGGCAAAAGCTGCTGTTGTTGATCCGCAGTCAGGTTCAATTTCTTGGCCAGCTTTTGCGCCTGGTAATTGGGGTCGAACTGCCGTGCATGCTTTGCTTGCGCTGGTGCGGCCTGTGCTTGTGGCGCAGGTGCGGCCGGTGTTTGCTCCTGCGGTGCAGCAAATGCGGCAAAGCCGAAAAAAGTAAATACGGCAAAGCAGGCAATCTGTTTTCTCATTGTGTTTCTCCTCTCGGAAAGATCTCTGTCTCTCCTAATCTTCAAGACGAATAAGGCAGCATTTGGTTTATCAAAGGCGCGTTAAAGTTTTTTCAGCCTGAGTCCCGGATTGGGGTGATGGAATAAGCTAAGGAGCGAAAGGAGATCGCCATGCTCGACACGGTATTCGCCGATCCGAACCTTGCGTTCTCGCTGCTGATCTTGGGAGCTTTGGGTGTGTACTGGGAACTGCACGCTCCCGGTATGATCGTACCCGGCCTGCTTGGCTTACTATTGATCGCCACGGGCGCATACGGCATCTACCAGGATTCACCAAGCTGGTACGGAATCACTCTGCTTGCCGCCGCTCTCCTGCTGCTGGCAATCGAGCTGAAATACTACACACACATGATTTCCGGCATCGCAGGCGCTATTCTGCTCGCCTTCGGAGCGGTTTTCTTGCTGGAAGGCGGGAAACGAATCACCCCGGCATTAGCGGCTTCCGTTTCCCTGGCTTTCGGAGCTATTACCATCTTTCTCGGCTTTCTCGGCATGCGGGCGCGCCAAACCCGGCATCTTACCGGACTCGAAACCATGGTGGGAACGGTCGGCGTCTGCAAAACCGATATCGACCCGGAGGGCACTATTTTCGTAAACGGCGAATATTGGAAAGCGCGCAGCAGTAAACCGCTCACAATCGGCCAGCGCGTCGTCGTCGAAAATATTCAAGACTTGCAGCTATTCGTAAAGGAGGCTTAGAAAAACATGTTACAACTGTTCTCCGGCGGCTCTTTCGTCCTAATCATCATCCTGCTTTTCTATCTCATCTCTTCGGTGAAAATCCTGGCTGAATACGAGCGTGGCGTGATCTTCCGGCTGGGACGCGTGTTGCGCGAACCGAAAGGTCCGGGCATTATTCTCGTTTTTGCCCCCCTGGATCGCATCGTGCGTATTTCCTTGCGGGTCGAAGCCATGGAGGTGCCGCCGCAGGATCTCGTCACGCGTGACAACGTAACCGTCAAAGTAAATGCCGTAGTCTACTTTCGCGTCCTGAACCCGATAAAAGCCGTCATCGAAGTCAACAATTACCTGTACGCCACCAGTCAGCTTGCCCAAACCACGCTGCGCAGCATCCTGGGTGAAGTGGAACTCGATGAACTGCTGAGCCAGCGTGAAAAAATTAACGTCCGCCTGCAAGACGTGCTTGATCAGCACACCGGACCCTGGGGCGTCAAAGTAACAATGGTTGAGGTCAAGCAAGTGGACTTGCCGGAACAGATGATCCGGGCCATCGCACGCCAAGCCGAAGCCGAGCGCGAACGCCGCGCCAAAGTGATCCATGCTGAAGGCGAATACATGGCCGCCGAAAAGTTGAGCATGGCCGCGCAGCAACTTCAAAGAGAGCCGGCCGCTATTCAATTACGTTACCTGCAAACTCTGGTCGAGATTGGAACAGAGAAAAACACAACCGTTGTCTTTCCCGTGCCGGTTGACATGCTGACATCCCTCAGCAAAATCGCCGAAAGCCTGACAAAAGATAAACAAGCCTAATATATGGAATCAGTAGGAAGAACAGAGGCGGAAAGACGTATCAGATTAGGTTTCCCAGTTCTTCCATTGCAAGCCCTTCACACGGGAAAACTCAGAAATATTTGCTGTGACGACCGTGAGACCTCCACGCATAGCCTGACCTGCCAGCAGTAGGTCATAGGCGCCGATTGGCGTTCCGACCGCTGCCAGATTGGCCCGAATCTCTCCGGCGACGAGTGCATCTTCGGCGGTAAAAGCGAGCTCTGTAAAAGGGCCAGTGAGAAAGATCCGCAGCTTGCGAGCGTTTTCCGCTCGCCGATTCGGATGACTCTTGGCCACACCACACCAAAGCTCAAAAACCACGAGGGAGGACAGGAAGATTTCAGCACCCTGCGACAGGGCCGTTTTAAACCGTGCGTGGGTATCCTTGTGTGTCTCGTTAATGAGGTGGATACAAGGATTGGTATCAAGCAATAACCTCATTCAAACTACTCCCGCTCGGGAGGCAGGGGCTGCTCTCCGAGTTCAATCTCGAACGGTTCACCTCCATGCATCTCCGCGAACCAAGCTTTCAGATCGAACGTTATCGGCTCCAGTAGCACTCCTCGTCCATGTCTACGGACGCGCACCTTGTCGCCCTGAAAGCGAAACTCCTGCGGCAGTCGAACGGCTTGACTGTTTCCATTTCGAAAAAGCTTGGCATATTTGATCTCTTCGGCTGGCATAACAGAATATATACTCTTAGTATATATTCATGGCTGGCGGAAAAGTCGTCCGGTTAAACAGGTCCGGAAATGCGTGCGCGTCATTGCTGTTGACGCCAATAATAAGACGTTATGCCTCTCAAACTCACGACTTCATATCTTGAGGACTCACTCGCACTATTTCATTACTACAAGAAGCTGGCTGAGAGAGCGATGGCG
>JBJMGL010000357.1:0-10114 GCA_045807985.1 Bryobacteraceae bacterium | reverse complement strand
CCGGATTACAAGCGCATCCGAGAGGAGCTGAAGGAAAAAAACAAGAATGAAGCGAAGCGCCTGTTTTATGTGGCTTGCACCCGTGCGAAAAACAGGTTGTTCCTTTTAGGCTCAGCCGCCACCAAGCAAAAAGGAAAGAGCATCTCGGATGCCCGAGAGGGAACCTTTCTCCGAATGATTTGGGACAGTTATAAGCCCGAGTTCGAACAATTGCTGCAAAGGCGCGCGCCATTACAAAACGATGTGTTGGAGGAAGAAAATGATTCCGTTGCCGCCGCAAATACTTTGCGTCGATTGCCGCTGTCGTGGCATTTGCCCCGCCTGGAACCTGCCGTGTGCTGGAGTCCTGAATTGCAGCTCCAAACGGCATCGACGAATCAGTTGAAATACGAATGGGTAAGCGGAAGGGGGCGTCACGTGGGAACAGTGGTTCACGAACTCCTGAAGCGGGCAGCGGCGGACCATGCAAAGGGTTGGAATGACCGCCGTTTATCCAAGCTGGAGCCGATGATCAAAGCTGAACTGCTGCGATTGGGTATTGCACCCGCTGAGGAGGCGCACGCGACAGAGAGAGTGAAGCGGGCTATTAAGAACGCTGTATCGAGCGAGAAAGGCCGCTGGATTTTAGGCGCGCACGCTGAAGCGCGATCGCAATGGCCCATCGGCGGCCAAGTCGGCGGCAAGCTGGTTTCAGGTACAGTAGACCGGATCTTTCGTGATGAAGACGGTCGATTGTGGATTATTGATTTTAAAGTGAGCGAGCATCACGGCAGCGATCTTCAATCTTTTTTATCGGCGGAACAGCGCCGTCATCGTCCTCGGATGGAAGACTATGCAACGCTCATTTCCCATTTCGCAAAGGGACCGATATGGCTGGGATTGTATTTCCCCCTTCTCGGCGCTTGGCGCGAATGGGAATTTAGGGCTGAGGTAGCCGAGGCCGCTCACTAAACTAGAAGTAAATGACAACGAGATTAACGGCCAACGTGAAAGCGGGTGGCTGCGCTTCCAAGCTCAGCCCCAAAATTCTTGATCGCGCACTGCGAACTGTGCCGCGGCTCGCCAACGAAAACGTGCTGGTCGGCTATGATACGGCGGATGACGCGGGAGTATATAACTTAACGGAAGTGGCCGGAAAACCGCTTGCTATTGTGCAAACGGTAGATTTCTTTACTCCTATCGTGGACGATCCTTATACCTTCGGCGGCATCGCCGCCGCTAACGCTTTAAGCGATATTTACGCCATGGGCGGTCGGCCTATCACGGCTCTCTCATTAGTTGTTTTTCCTGGTACGGGAGAGATTCAGGATTTGGAAGCAATCCTAAAGGGAGGAGCCGATAAGATTCACGAAGGGGGATGCGTGATACTCGGCGGGCATAGCATTTCCGAAGAGGAGGTTAAATTCGGTTATGCCGTGACAGGTTTAGTGGGCCCTGACCGCATTTGGACAAACGCGGGTGCTCAGCCGGATGATCTGTTAGTTTTTACCAAGAGAATCGGCACTGGGGTGATATCGACGGCTCTCAAGAAGGGAATCGTTGAACCTGAACACATCGAGACATCGATTGTGCAAATGCTGACTCTGAACCGTGATGTAGCCAGTGGGATGAGTGAGTTGGATGTCCATGCCTGCACGGATGTCACGGGTTTCGGACTGCTCGGCCATGCCCGGGAAATGGCTCTGGCGAGCAACGTCACGCTGGAAATTACGGCATCCTCCGTCCGCTTTCTTCCCGGCGCTATTGAGTACTCGCACGGGGGCGCTCATTCGGGCGGCCTTCGCAATAATCGTGACTTTGTCGAGAGTTGCGTTCTGATGGCTGAGGGCATACCAAACGAAATTGAAGCCTTGCTCTACGATCCGCAAACGTCAGGAGGATTATTGGTTTCGTTAGCGCCGGATCAGGCTGAAAAACTGATGGAACAGCGTCCCGAAGCGTACGTCATCGGACGAGTGAGGGAACGCGGCGCGAAGCCTATAGTGGTGAAGCTTTGAATCCGCTGATCATTGCCTTGGACGTTGATACGACAGCGGAAGCGCTGCGTTTGGTGGAAGAGATTGGTCCGGCTGTTGACTTTTATAAGGTGGGAATGGAGCTTTATGCCGTGGGTGGCCTCCCTTTCATTTCGCAGCTACGAGCAGCCGGGAAACAGGTTTTTCTTGATCTGAAGCTGTACGACATTAGCGAGACTGTGAAGCGCGCCACCCGTCAGCTTTGCGGAAGGAGCGATGCCGCCTTTTTGACGGTCCATGGCAGCCGGGCAGTTATGCGGGCGGCGGTGGAAGGGCGGGGGAACTCTTCAACACAACTGCTGGCCGTTACGGTGCTGACCAGCTTTGATCAGGACGACTTAGCTGACCTTGGCTACTCCGTGCCGGTTGCGGAACTGGTTGAGCTGCGCGTAACAAAGGCGGTGGAGAGCGGCATGGATGGTATCGTTTGCTCTCCGTTGGAAGTGGCTCGCGTGCGGCAAATTGCTGGTTCAAGGGTAAAATTAGTAACGCCGGGTGTACGCTCCATGGATGCTGCGGCAGGAGACCAAAAGCGAGTGGCGACTCCCCGCCAAGCGATCCATGACGGCGCCGATCACCTGGTGATTGGCCGTCAAGTGACTCGTGCCGCCCATCCGCGTCATGCCGCGGAAGATATTTTGGCTGAGATTGCAGGTTGAGGAATTTACTATTGAGGAATTTACTATTGATGTGTCTTGCACATAAGGCGGCGCGTGTTGCTGCCCTTGCTTTATTCAACTTATTATTGATTTTTCCAGCCGGTGGTCTCTCGCAAGGACTGGGAACCCTGACATCCGGCGGACAAAAGACGGAAGCTGCCCCGGCTGCTACTGACCCGCTGAAACGCGCTAGTCCCCGGAGTGCCATCTATAGCTTTCTGCAAGCGTGCCATGAGGAAAAGTTCGACATTGCTTCCCAATACTTGGACCTGCACCGGCTCAGGGGAGAGCAGCGTTTGACGCAAGGGCCTCTACTGGCGCAGCAGTTAGGACAGTTGCTGGATCGCGACACGCAATTTGAATTAGGGCATTTAAGCAATGATCCTGCCGGGAGGCTGGATGATGGTCTAGCTCCTGATCTCGACAAACTCGACAGTTTTGATATCAATGCGCAAACCGTTCCGCTCCATATGCAGCGTATTACGCAAGGCGGCCTGCAGGTTTGGATTGTTTCAGCAGATAGTGTCGCGCACATACCGCAGCTAGCGGCCCTCGCGGGCGAGTCGCCGATTGAAAAAAGGTTGCCGGCTCCCCTTGTCACGACTAGGTTCGTTGGGACTCCATTATGGATCTGGATGGCTTTACTGCTGACGGCGCTGCTGCTGTCGCTGCTTTCACGTCTGCTTTCACGCCTCGCTTTACTGATTGCGAAGCCATTAACCAGACGGTTAAGCACCCTTCAAGAACATCGCCTTGAGGCATTGACAGAGCCACTGCGGCTTGTGGTCTCTGTTCTAGTGTTCCGCGCGTGCATGGAGGTGATTGGGCCTTCCGCGCTGTTGCGTGATTACCTGCTCAAATTGATGGCTTTGCTGTTCATTTTGGGGATTGCCTCCGTGCTGATGCGGATCGTCGATATTATTTCAGATACTGCTATCTCGCGGCTTTCTTCCACGCAAAGGACTCTTTCTTATTCGATCATTCCGCTCTTTGTCCGCTGCGCGAAGATCGGTATCTTCGCTATCGGTGTTGTCACGGTACTGGCAAACTGGGGCTACAACACGAATACGATTCTTGCTGGCTTGGGAGTGGGCGGCGTGGCGGTGGCGCTGGCATCGCAAAAAACAATTGAAAATCTTTTCGGCAGCATCTCCATTATTAGTGACCGGCCTGTGCTGGTTGGTGATTACTGCCAGTTTGGCGGGCAGGCAGGAACAGTGGAAGATATCGGCTTGCGGTCAACCAGAATTCGCACGCTTGACCGGACAGTGGTTACGATTCCCAACTCAGTGTTCTCAACAATGACGCTTGAGAATTTCGCGAAACGTGACCGGCTGTGGTTCCATCCAACGCTCAATTTGCGGCGGGACACGACGCCGGAACAGACTCGCGCCATGATGGATGCTGTCGCTAAGATTTTGAAAGGTCATGCGAAATTAGATCCCACGAATGTTCCCGTGCGGTTTACGAAGATCACGAAAGATTCGTTTGACCTGGAGATCTTTTCTTACGTCCTGACGACCGACTCCGATGAATTCTTGAGAGTACAATCCGAGCTACTACTTAAAATCGTGGAAGCGGCCCAACATCTCAACATCGAGTTTGCTGTCCCAATTACGGAAAACGTAGCGCCGACTCTACGGCTTGAGAAGGAGCCGGAACCAGTAGGAAGGTAATTAGCGGCTATTTTTCGTTTTCAGGCAAGTTAAATGGAGTGTTTGGATTTCCGTCCGCACGCAGAGCTTCCAGGAGAGCGCCAGTGACTGGGCTGAATCGTGGCGGCGCAACTTGGCAGTGAATAGAAGCTGCAATCTGCTCCTTAAAGCTGTTTAGCAGGGGTTCGCTTCGAAAGACAGCGCCGATATAACAAACCTGTACCGCTTCACGCTCGGAGAAGAGCCGGTTATATGCGCCATGCACGTAGCGGGTCAGCCCCGCAGCGGCTTCATCAAGTATGGTCCGTGCAACCGGGTCGCCCCCCAGCGCCGCTTCCGTTACCACCGGCGCGTAAGCCGCGATGGTGGAGCGCGGAATACCGCCGTAGAAGCTGTGCAGGAGCTGATTGGCATTTTCAGCGCCAGCAGCTTCCAGAAGCATTCGATGGAGATCCGTTGTAGGCCCCCAACCTTCCTCATATTCGAGGGCTGCCCGTAATGCGCGGCGAGTCAGGTCAAATGCGCCGCCTTCGTCACCATAGATGTAACCCCAGCCTCCAGCACGCGCCGTCTCACCTCGGTGGTTGCGGCCAAATACCATGGAGCCAGTACCGGCAATGGCAATGATTCCTGCTTCGTCCGGAACTGCTCCCGACAGCGCAATTTCAGCGTCATGCGTGATTTTATATTTTTTGCTGCGGATCAGTTCGCGAGCATATTGATCTTTATCTTCCGCGCCGCCGCTAAAACCCAAACAAACAGAAGCAAAGCTAATACCGGCGGAGTCAAGTCCGGCTTGATGACATGCTTCTTGCAAACATCCGCCCATCGCGGAGATAAATTTGGCCCGGCCCTCGGCGGCTCGCGCATGGTTGCAAGGACCGCCTTTACCGCGTCCGACAACACGTCCTTCTTCGTCCGCAATCAGCGCCGTGGTGCTGGACTGGCCGCCGTCAACGCCGAGATAATAACGAGATTGCATTTCTATGCCGGCGTTTTGTCTTTTGCGTAGCAGAGCGGGTCGAGCGGACAGGAAGCGCAGCGCGGTTTGCGCGCAATGCAGATTTGCCTGCCGAAATGGATGACCTGATCCGAAAAGAGAATCCAGCGATCCTGTGGAAGAATTTTGATCAGGTCCTGTTCGATTTTTACCGGGTCCGTGTTCTTCGTCAGATCGAGCCGCTGCGTGATACGTTGCACGTGAGTATCCACCACGACTCCGGAGGCTATGCCGTAACTATGACCAAGCACCACATTGGCAGTTTTCCGCGCGGCGCCGGGCACAGTAAGTAGTTCGTCCATCGTCTTTGGAACCTGTCCGTCGTAATCGGCCAGGATCTTGCGTGCAGCTCCAATAATCGACCGGGCCTTATTGTTGAAAAACCCAGTAGAACGAATATCGCTGGCCAATTCTTCCTGTGGCGCGTTGGCGAAGTCCTCCATCGCCGGATACTTGCGAAACAGCCCAGGCGTGACTTTGTTGACGCGCTCATCCGTGCATTGCGCGGAAAGAATCGTTGCTACCAGAAGTTGCCAGGCGTCGGTGTGATGAAGCGCGCAAGTGACGTCGGGGAAGAGGCGGTCAAATTCACGGAGGATCTGAAGGAGGCGCTCTTTGCGTTCAGCGATGTTCTTCGGTTTTGAAACTTTCTTAGGGGGTGTGACGGAGTGAACGAGCGTGGGAACGGCTACAACGGTTTCTGCCATAGTTGCGTTTGTGTCAGGGATTTTAGCACTGGGGCAAGCCAAAAGCATTCGGTTGACTTGGGGTCTTCGTACTTGGGATAAGCCAGATAGAGGCTTAAACGACCGGAGTCCGCAAGCTGCCAATAGATTCGCAACTGAGTTAAGGAAATCGGCTCGCCGTCCTGCACGAATTGAAACTGCTCAAAAAGATCGGAAGCTGGAGTTTGAGCCTTTTCTAAATCCTCGTCTGAAATTCTCCAGACCTTTAGATGGTATGGTCCGGTGCGCAGCCAGATTCCGCATAGATTTGCCTGCTCCAGTTCGGCGGATTCCAAGTTCCGCTTTTTGAGGAACTGTTTTGCGTGAAGCCGGACAAGGGAGGAGAATGCTTGTTTCTCTTGATCAATTCCGATTCCGGCTCTGCGGAAGTGGTACTTTGCTTTTGTTACTCCGTGCTCCAGGGCCGCGTGGATTAATTCAAGAGTTGCGCCTAACTCGGAAATGGTTTGCGCGGCGCTTGGGACGGTGGTAAAAGCCAAGAGCGTTAGACACCATGTTCCAGAAAATTTCGAAGCCGATGGCTGCGGCTTGGATGCCGTAGCTTGCGAAGCGCTTTGGCCTCAATCTGCCGAATCCGTTCGCGAGTAACGGCGAAATTCTGACCAACTTCTTCCAGCGTGTGCTCGCTGCCGTCCTGCAGGCCAAATCTCATTTTGACAATCTTTTCTTCTCGCGGACTCAAGGTTTTCAATACTTCAGCGGTTTGCTCGCTCAAATTAAGATTGATCACCGCATCGGAGGGAGACACCATCCTGCTGTCAACCAGGAAGTCGCCCAGATTGGATTCTTCCTCTTCACCTACCGGCGTTTGCAGCGAAATAGGCTCTTGCGCGATTCTTAGTACGCGCCGAACCTTATTGGGGGTAAGTTCCATGCGCTTTGCCAGTTCTTCGGTGGTCGGCTCGCGTCCTAACTCCTGTTGCATGATTCGCTGTAGGCGCACCAGTTTGTTGATGGTTTCAATCATGTGGACAGGAATGCGGATCGTTCTGGCCTGGTCCGCAATCGCGCGTGTCACCGCTTGCCGGACCCACCAGGTAGCGTAAGTCGAAAATTTGTAGCCGCGCTTGTAATCGAACTTATCCACCGCTCTCATCAGGCCGATGTTGCCTTCCTGAATCAGGTCAAGAAACTGCATGCCGCGATTGGTATAACGCTTGGCGACCGAGACGACCAGGCGAAGATTCGCTTCAATGAGCCTTTTCTTGGCAAAGTCCGTTTCCGCTTCACCGCGTTCTACGATTTCCATAGTCCTGTGTAAATCCCGGACGTTTGTGCCAGCTTTGTCCTCAAGCGCCTGGAGTTGTGAAGACAAGGCTTTCAGTTCTTTTCGAACCGTCGCGGCGCCCGCGTTTTCAGTGGATGAAAGCTGTTCCAGCCTTTTCTGCAACCGGGCAATTTCACCCCCAAGCATACTGATCTGCCCGACAAATTTTTGCAGCCCCTCGCTTAAAAATCTTCTGTAGCGAGATGAGAAGGGAATTGTACGGATCTGACGCGATAAAACGATTAACAAACGCCCATGCTCATAGCGAAGTTTGCGGTACTGCTTCGGCTTGAGGGAGCGCGACATGCTCATCAGTTTCTGTTGAGTACCCTGTGACCGGCGGAAGAGCTTTTCGATCTCCTCAACAGCTTCGAGAAATTGCTGTTTGAGCTTGTCTTCAACATCTTGCTCCTCGCCGACAGCCTGGGTATCGGGAGCCGCCAGAACGTCTAAAATCGGGATAGCGCCGCGCTCCACCCCATTTCTGGTATCGAGAATCGCTTGCGTAACGAGCCGCGAGCGTGAAAGCGCTTTTCGAACCGCCTTCTGTCCGCGTTCAATCCGCTTGGCTAGTTCAATCTCTCCCTCGCGGGTAAGAAGCGGAACCATGCCCATTTCCCGCAGGTAAACGCGCACAGAATCATTGCTCTTTTCGAGCGCACCGGCGGAAAGGTCGAGATCGGATAAATCGTCAACGTCCTCATCCTTCCTGTCGGCAAAGTCTTTTGGATCGCCTAATAAATCGACCGGAGCACTATCCAGGTCATTGAATAGCTCATTCAGATCGTTGCCGCCCGCAAGGTCTTCCTGCGTAGTTGTGCCTACCTCATCGTAAAGGACAAAGCTTTTGTCATTGTTGTCCTGCATGAACTACCTTCAACCTCTCGCGGAAACGATCGGCATAGAGGAAATTGGGAACGGCTTTAGCCTTGTAGATGCGCTAAGAATGACCCCTCTGGCCCTCGACTCCTCATAGTACAACACGTTTTATGCTCCCGCTGATGACCGGTTCATCCTATTTAATTCGTCGGCTAAACGGAGTGCTTCTTCCAGTTTTCCGGCTCCTTCCAACTCCCGGATCTGACGCCTAATATCCTCTCGCATCTTATCTGAAGCTTTGGCTTCCAGGGCCCGCAAACAGCTGAGGGCCATTTGCGGCGCATTCTCTTCCGTAATGGCGAGATCGGAAAAAGTCAACTCGGCCAAGATCTTCCCCATACGGCTATCCAAGCGCTCGGAGACGCGCTCAATCGAGAACCCATCTCCTGCCTCATCAACCGCTAACACAGCTTCAAAGATGCTCTTCAGCTCAAGAAGGGGCAGCGTATTTGATTGGAGTAAATACTGCTTGATAGCAAGGCGAGCATCTTGGCTTGCGAGCAGGCAAGCCAGCAGGAGCTTATCATTGGGAGGAATCGTGGCCGGCAGGCTGCGTGACTTAGGCCTAGATTCAGTCGTTGGTACAACTCGCATAAAATCTCGGACTGCATCTAGATCCAGATTTAAACTTTCAGCTACTTCAGCCAACGCCGCTTTTCGCTGAAGGTTGTCGCGTATACCTTGAATCTTCTGATGTACAAACTTAAAAGCATCAACGCGGCCCTCTACATTGGAAGGGTCGAATTTGCTCTTAGCATAAGTAACGAGCCAACGATGATAGGAGATCGCGCCATCTGCTGCAGCAGTTAATTCCTTTTTGAACGTTTGCTCCCCCAATTTTTGTACGTACTCATCCGCATCTAGATCATTTCTTAGCTCAAAAACCTTTACCCTAAATCCTTCATGCAGTAGTGGCTCCCCGTATTTCATTGTGGACTCTCCCCCCGCACGGTCTGGATCAAATGTTAAGAAGACTTCTGCCTGTCTAGTGGCATCTGAAACCTGCCGCCGGAGTGTTCGGAACTGATCACTAGAAAGCGCAGTGCCGCTACTCGAGACTACCTCGGGAATGCCAGCTGAGTAGATGCCGATTACATCCATGTAGCCTTCTACAAGAAGTATGCGACCATTTTTCCGAGCATCCATTTTTGCGCGATGTAAGTTGTATAAAACTGTCGATTTTTTGTAGAGGACAGTTTCGGGTGAGTTGAGATATTTGGGATTATCACCGGACCGAAGTGCTCTACCACCAAAAGCAATGACCTTGCCAGATTCACTGTGAATCGGGAACATCAACCGATTCCGGAAACGATCGAAAAAGCCGTTACCTTCGTTTCGTTTCAAAACAAGTCCTGAAGCTTCCATCAGCGCAGCCCCAAACTTTTGAAGGCGTTGCACCAACTGTTGGCCGGAACCATCCGAAAGCCCTAAACGGAACTCAGCGCAAGCCCCTTCGGAAACGCCGCGTGATGCCAAGTACGCCCGCGCATCCTTGCCGCCGGAGCCGCGAAGATTGGTTTGAAACACGTCCGCTGCAATTTCGTGCATTTCCAACAGCGCTGCACGGCGTTGCGCTTCCGGATCATCAAACCGTTGCCGTTCCGGCATGGGAATGCCGTAACGTTCCGCGAGCACCTTAATGGCTTCGGGAAACGTTAAATGGTCATGCTCCATGACGAACTTGAACACATCCCCGGCGGTATCGCAGCCAAAGCATTTATAGAACTGCAGAGTTTCATGAACGCTGAACGACGGCGTCTTTTCGGAATGAAAGGGACATAGTCCCGCATAGCGCCCAGTGCCTTGGCGTTTTAATCGGACGTACTGTCCAATTACATCGATAATGTTGAGCTGACTTTTAAGCTGTTCGGCAAAATTCATCCGAGTTGGATT
>JBJMGL010000356.1:0-9111 GCA_045807985.1 Bryobacteraceae bacterium | reverse complement strand
TCAGCTCCGCAGCCTTGTTGATGCAGTTCTTGAACCGCTCACGATGAGCCGCCGTAATCTCCAGTTTGGAACGCTGCAAAAAGGTGTTGTTGCCGCTCACCAATTGCGACTCCAAGGCTCCATTCCGCCAAAGTTCACGGTAAAGAATGGTTTGTGCGACGTGGTTGTACTGATCCGGATCATTCGGACTCGCCTTCACCTGGTTCTCAAAATAGGCGAGAGCCTCATCATACTCATTGTTGAAGAAATGAATAAATCCAGGATTAAGGGCCGGATCTTGCAAATTCTCAGCTGCCCACGCAAAACTTCCCGCAGCAAGCACAAGCGCTGCTAAGAGGTATCTTGCGATTGATCTGCTAAATGGCATACCGTGGTCGCCTCATGGCTTCCTTCCTTGCCCGGAACTTTCTGCAATCTCCGCAAGGATTGCTGAGCTGCGGCTGCGACCGAAATATCTGGGTATAAGGCCAGATGCTGCAGCGGCTCCAGCACACTCTCAGCGGTTGTATTTCCCAGCGCAATAGCCACGTTGCGTAAAAAACCGGAATGTTTTGCGCGCCACACAGGCGACTGCCGGAAAACGCGGCGAAAGTCCTCCGCCGTGAACTGCGCTAAGTCAGCAAGCAATTCAGGCATCTCACGCCGTTGGAAGTTGGAATCAGATGTCACCGCGGCACGTCGATTCCAAGGGCATACATCCTGACAGATGTCGCAACCAAAGATATGATTCGCCATTTTTGGTTGCAAATCGTTTTCAATTTCTCCGCGTTTTTCAATTGTGAGATAGGAAATACAGAGGCGCGCATCGAGTTGCCAGCCATCCTCTCCCGGCACGATCGCCTCGGTCGGACAGGCATCGATGCACCGGGTACACGTCCCGCACCGGTTCGGCGCGGGCCTATCAGAAGCAATTGGGATCGATACCAAAATCTCGCCCAGAAAAAACCAGGAGCCCTTTTCCTGATTGATTAAGCAAGTATTCTTTCCGATCCAACCAAGCCCGGCCGCTTTGGCATACGAGCGCTCCAGAAGCGGCGCGGTATCCACGCAAATTTTTGACTGGAAGGGTTCACCGTGGGCTTCGGCAACTTTCACCACCAGCATTTGGAGGCTGCGGCGCATCACATCGTGATAGTCCGCGCCGGAGGCGTACCGGGAAACCGAAGCCTTTTGTTTGTCGACTGTACTCGGATGAGGGGTGTTATACAGTTTGCCAACACAGATAATGCTTTGCGCTTCCGGCAGCAAGTTTCGAGGATCGCTCCGTAAGTCACCCCGGCGGTCTGTCAGGTAGCTCATCTCTCCTGCCATGCCCGCCTCGCGCCACTGCTGATACAGTTCGAAATCTTCCGACGGAAGCGCCGGGGTAATGCCAACCAGTTCAAAACCGCATTGGCGGGCAAGCGCCTTCACTTGTTCCGCGCTGATTGCCATTTAAAACTTTGCCCTTAATGAATGCTTTAACTCCGTCCCATTTTGCGGATGGAAAAGGACTGCGTCACTTCCACCCGCGTACCCGACCCCGAGGGCTGGTTAGCGCTAGCGTCAGGTCGTGAATCCTGGCCTCTGGCACCCGCCCGCTTACTTGTTTTCGGGCCATGCACCACTGGAGCCGACTGCTGAACCTTTTCTTCAATTTTGCGATTTTGTTCAATCCGGTGAGCCAGTCGCTCAGCCGGAGTCATCAGATGATAGGGTTTACTGTCCGCCATGTATGCTTCACTTCTTTAGATGGAGCAAACGCTCCATATTCTCCCAAATACATGGAAGTTAAGAGCGTTCCCTCTCTATTGATAGTAAAACCCCCCAACCGGACCACTGCGGGCGAACAGACCCGAATAGGATCAAAGATCATACCTACTCTTCGTGCAACGCCACAAGCGGATCAACACGGGAAGCGCGATGAGCAGGAACGAAACAGGCTGCGAAAGCAACAGCAGTGATGGCAGTTGCCATCACTGCAAGCACCCCCGGCTCACCATTGCCAACTAAGTTCAATCCAACCACAAAATGTTGTAAGCCGTTACTGCTTCAGAGCTGTGGTTCTCCCGTTGCCGGAAGGCAAACTTGGTAGGGGTCGCAGCCCGCTTATCGATACCGGGCCAGTGCCGCATCAGTTCTACAATGCGTTCGGGATGAGAGTAAGGTAATTTGTGTATCGCGAGTACCGGCCTGAGCTGTGTCCGTCAGGTGAAGTTCAGGCTAGAACATACGACAGAGGCGCTGCTTTCGTTTAAACGCAAATCGCTGTAGATGAGGAATCCTCACTTCAAGGCTGCCCCTTTTGGCTTGGGATCATTTACATCCAACAAACTGACCACTTATCCTGAAGTCAATGAGTGAATCCTTAAACGCTGAACTTATCCATATAACCTGCCCCAAATGCAGCAAAATTACGAGTTTCGGTTTAGGATCACTTATAGAGAACAACCACCCGGCCTGCCCCTACTGCGGAGAAATCATGCGCATTGATTTAAATGCGGCGGAGCAGGATGCGAAAAGGAAAGCGCACGAATTAGATCAGTCCATTGACTCGCTGGGATCAATGGAATAACTTAAACAACTCCCCAGCGCTCCTGTAATCACCCTTCCGGTTCAAACGGCACCAATAGCTCAGCAGTGATTGGCAGTGGCGATACCGGAACGGACACGATTTCTTCTAAAGCGAGGTCAACCGCTGCCATCCCTGCTTCGGCCTCACCCGTGTGCTGCGGCTTGACCTCGACAACAACGCCAATGACGGCGGCTGATTGCTTCCCTACAGGCCCGCTGTCTTCTAAAACATGGCGGACACCCACAACCAGGTAAAGACCTCCGCCGTGCTCTACGTCCGCACGCAGGTCAATTTGTTCCCCCACGCGAGGCGGAAACCAGACAGTTGAGAAAGGAACCGAACGCAATTCCGCCCGGGCATCCACGTCGAAAAACGATAAATGCCTTTGGTCTTTCCCTCGCGGCTTAGTCACCTCTTCTTTTTTCCTCTTTCCGCTGGTTTAAGCATTCATGACACGGTTCATGCGGTCCATCGCTTCATCAATCTCCGCCGTGTGGAGCGCGCCAATAAATCGTCCTGAGTGCCACAGTATCATCTTTCTCCATAGCAAACTCATAAAATAGATTTTTAACTATGATTACCTTTCCTTCCGGCTGGCGAGTGGGCGCATTTTGCCTGGCGGCGCTGCTTGAAATCGTGTCCTTTGCCGCCGCGCAGAGCGTGAATCCCACGGTACAAACTCCCAGCGCCGCGCGGCAGCCTTCGAAAACCGCGACACCCCAAACCTATCCACCCGCTTTAGTCAAAAACGGAGAGGCCGTTTATCAGGGGAATTGCACATTCTGCCATGGCCGCGATGCGGGAGGAGGCGAAACCGGCCCGGACCTGACACACTCCCAACTGGTGGCCGATGATGTCAAAGGAGACAAGATCAGCGAGGTTGTCCGGAACGGACGCGTGGAAAAGGGCATGCCCCGCTTCAACCTTTCGGAGGCGGACATGGCCGGACTTGTCGCTTTCATTCACGATCAGAAAACGAAGGCAACTTCGAAGGTTGGCGGACGGCGCAGCGTTGACGTTGAAGATCTGCAAACCGGCAGCGTCGAAGCGGGCAGAAACTACTTCAATGGCGCTGGAACGTGCTCCCAATGCCACTCCCCTACCGGAGATCTGGCGAATGTTGCCTCGCGTTATCAGGGCTTGAAACTGATGCAACGCCTGCTTTATCCGAAGGATTCTCCCGGAAAAATTACCGTCACCCTCCCATCCGGAAAAACTATATCCGGCACGTTGGCCTATCACGATGAATTTACCGTCGGCTTGCGAGACGCTTCCGGCTGGTATCAATCCTGGCCCGTGACGCAAGTCAAGTACAAGATCAACGCACCGGCGGAAGTTCATGCCGACCTGCTCGCCAAATACACCGATGATGACATCCATAACCTGATGGCGTACCTGCAAACGCTGCGAGGAAGCAATGCGAAAAAGGAGTCCCAGTAGAACCATGACGCTGAAAAACATATTCACCTTGGCCGTTTTGTCGCTTGGCTCCCCCGGCCTGTCGTTGAGCCAGGAACTAACCCCCGCCATCCTGCAAGACCCGCCGGTCGATACTTGGCCCGGCTATCATGGCGATTACTCCGGCAAACGCCATAGCAAACTCACGGGAATTACTCCGCAGAATGTCGGGGAATTGGGCTTATCCTGGGCTTTCCAGACAAACCAAACCGCCACGATCAAATCCTCGCCGCTGCTCGTCAACGGCGTGCTGTACTTCACCGTGCCCGACAACATCTGGGCCGTTGATGCGCGCTCCGGCCACCAAATCTGGCACTACACGTATCCGCCGAACAAGGGACTGCACATCGGTCATCGCGGCGTGGCCATGTACAAGGACTGGCTGTTCTTTGTCACGCCCGACGCGCACCTGATCTCTCTGAACGCTAAGGATGGCACCGTTCGCTGGAACGTCGTCATTGCCGACGTGAGCAAAGGTTACTGGTCCACGCTCGCTCCGCTGGTTGTGCGCAACCACATCATCGTCGGCGTGTCCGGCGACTTCGACAACCTGCAAGGTTATCTGAAATCCATCGATCCAGAGACCGGCAAAACGCAATGGAAATGGGACGCGACCCCGCCTGTGGGAACTCCGAATACCTCTTCGGGAGGTATGACCTGGATGACGGGAACCTACGACCCGGATCTCAACCTGCTCTATTGGGGAACCGGCAACCCAACGCCCGTGCTCACCGGCAAAACGCGGCCTGGCGACAATCCCTACACTTGCAGCATCGTCGCGCTGAATCCGGACAGCGGCAAGTTGCAATGGGCTTTTCAGCCTTCGCCCCACGACACCCACGACTGGGACGCTGTGGAAACGCCAGTCCTGGTAGACGCGGATTTCAATGGGCAACCACACAAGATGCTGATGCAGACTTCCCGCAACGGCTATTTCTTCGTCCTGGATCGCATCACGGGAAAGAACCTCCTGACCGTTCCCTTCGGGCCAGTCAATTGGGCCACCGGCATAGACAAGGGTGGCCGGCCCATCCCCAATCCGGAGAAAGAACCGGCCCCCGATGGACGCCTCATCGCGCCAGATGAAGGCGGACTGACGAACTACCGCTCCCCGAGCTTCGATCCGAAAACCGGACTCTTTATTGTTAGCGCTCACCCCAGCTATGGCATCTACTTCGCTAAACCCGCCCATGGCACATTCGGCTGGGCCGGCGCTGATTACGGTGTTTGGGGGAAAGGCGTCCTGGAAGCCATCGATTACCAAACCGGTAAAATCCGCTGGACTCACGAGCTAGGCCAGGGAGGCTCCGGCGCGGGCGTGCTGACAACGGATTCGGGCCTCACTTTCACGGGTGACGCATATGGCAATGTTCTCGCACTGGATACACACGATGGTAAGACCTTGTGGCATGCGGGCCAAGGCGCGCCTATGCAAAGTTCTCCCATCAGCTACGAGCTTGACGGCCGCCAGTATGTTCTCACCAGCAGCGGCGGCGTTCTCTTTGCCTGGGCCGTCCCGGAACCCCCTGCTGAAAAACCAGCCACTACCGCTGCCGCAAGGCAGTGATTACGCGCATGAAAAAACTCGCGGTCGTTTGACGCTTTATAAGCAGAGTGCAAGGAGTAAATCAAAATGAATGCACCTGCAAACAGCAACCGAAAGTGCGCGATCGTACTCGGCGGAAGCATGGCTGGCCTACTGGCCGCTCGCGTGTTGGCGGACCACTATGAGCAAGTGATCCTGGTGGAACGGGACAGTTTTCCAGAAGAAATAGGAGAACAGCGGCGCGGCGTGCCGCAAGGACGGCATGCGCATGGCATTTTAGCGAGTGGCGCGAATGTCCTGGACGAGTTCTTCCCTGGCATATCGGATCAACTGGTACAGGCAGGCGCAGTGCCAACGGACATTGCCCGCGATATTCGCCGGTACCTTGCAGGAGGATGCCTGAGCCGTTTTGAAAGCAGGCTTCGTGGTTTGTGCTCCAGCCGTCCTCTTCTGGAAGCAATGGTCCGCGCTCGCGTGAAAAGCTTGCCGAACTTATTAATGTGCGAGAACCGCCCAGTACAGGCGCTCTTAGCAACGCCCGACAACCGCCGTGTGACAGGAGTCAGAATGGGATGCGAGACACTCTCGGCGAACCTCGTCATTGACACGACGGGGCGCGGTTCACGTTCGCCGCAATGGCTCGAAGCGATGGGATATCAAAGGCCGAGGGAAGACCGGGTTGAGATCGCACTCGGCTACACGACTCGTTATTTCCGTCGTTCTCCGGAACAGTGCAACGGTGATATCGTTACTTTGGTTGCGCCTACTCTCGAGGGAAAACGCGGTGGAGTCATGTTGGCACAGGAGGACAACTGCTGGATCGTGACGCTATTTGGTTATTTCGGAAATTATGCGCCATCTGAACTCGCTGGATTTCTTGAGTTTGCCAAAAGCCTTCCCGCTCCTTACATCCATGACGTGATTCGCAACGCCGAGCCCGTTGGCGAGCCGGTCTCGGCACGGTTTCCCGCCAGTGTGCGGCATCGTTATGAGCATCTGCAACGTTTCCCGGACGGATACCTGGTGTTCGGAGATGCGATTTCCAGCTTCAATCCAATCTACGGACAGGGAATGTCGGTTGCGGCGCTGCAGGCGGTGGAGCTGAACACAGCTTTGCAAGAGGACTCCGATACGTTAGCTCCCCGTTTCTTCGCTCGTGCCGCTAAGGTTGTAGATATTCCCTGGAGCATAGCGGCTGGGAGTGATCTTCGCATGCCGGAGGTCACTGGTCAGCGAAATGCGATGGTTAAGTTCAAGAATTGGTATATGACAAAGCTGCACAGAGCAGCCCATCATGATCGAGCTCTGACGCTCGCGTTCCTAAACGTTGCTAATCTGCTGGTTCCGCCGGGGAGCCTTGTGCATCCCCGCATCATGCTGCGAGTTTTATGGGGGAACTGGCGGCGACGAGAGAAAGCACTGACGAAAGATGCCTGTTTACAAGCCGTTACTGGAGCTTGATTTTTATTAACCGGCTATTGCGCAAAGCGGCTGCCGGAAAAGCGCCGTTCAAATTGCTGTTGCCTTGCGCTTTCTGATAATACTCCCGGCCGCCAGCGTGCAGCGATCCATTGGTGGTGTAAGCCCGGCCCAGGTGGGCCCAGGTCGGCGCATAGTTCGGTTCGAGAGAGGCAGACTTTTCCAGCATATTGATGGCAAGCGGAAAATTTCCAATCGAGTACAGGTCCACGCCTCTCAAGTAGTATTCGTACGCCGGGCTTTTGATAGGCGCTTCCGCTTTCAGATGTTGCTTTTCAGCGGGTGAAAGTTGAAGTTCCAGACCTTTGATAATGAGTTGAGCCACCCGGTCCTGAACCGCCAGCAGCTTGTCGTATCTCACGTCAAACGTATCCCGCCAAAGAATCGTATTGGATTTGACGCGGACCAGCTGAATGGTAATTCGGAGCTCATCGCCCTCTTTGATGAAACCGCCGGTCAGCAGCATGTCAACGCCCAGGTCCGCCGCCATCTTCCGCAGGTCGGCCACCTGGTTACGGTATTTATCAATGGACGAGGAGGGACGGACTGTGAGGGCATTAATATAGCCGAGCTTGGTAATGACGGCATCGGCAAGCGAGAAGCCCAAAAATTCCGTTTGCGGGTCCTGCCTGATATTTCGAAAGGGAAGGACTGCCAAGCTAGGCAGCCGGGTGGACGAGAAACCCGGATTGAACTTCCTGACTGCAATGTAGCCGATAACAGAAACCAAAATGAGAATGGCGATGACTAAAGCGATGCGTTTTATGAGGGACCATGAACTCTCCCCCGGAGCAATCTCCGGCGCTTGTTCAGCAATGGGCAAGGATGTTCCCGCGCCCGCTGCGGTTTGCTGGAATTGATCGGGAGTTACATGGGAGGAGGCGCGTTGCAGCTCTCTGCGAAAATCAGTCTGCCTTTTAAAATCCTGAAGATCGTTCAGCAGTTCTTCAGCACTCCGATAGCGGCTCTCCCGGTCTTTTTGGAGAGATTTCACGATGATCTTCTCCAATGGCTCCGGCACCTCGGGCGCAAGCACCACCAGAGGCACCGGATCGCTTTTCAGGATTTCGGCGATGATGTCGTTTCGGGTTTCGCCTTCAAAAGGCGGTCTTTCGGCGATGATCTCATAGAGCACAGCTCCCAAACTGAAGATGTCGGTCCGGCCATCGACGGGAAGACCCCTGGCCTGCTCGGGCGACATGTATTGAGGCGTGCCTAATATTGATCCCGGCCGGGTAGGAAAGGAAGTCTGCCTCGCCGCGCTTCCCGCGGCCGTTGCCTGCTCTTGCGGTTGCACCAGCTTGGCAATGCCAAAATCGAGAACCTTAACGAGGCCGTCGGCGCGCATGATCATGTTCTCGGGTTTGATGTCGCGATGGATGATCCCCTGCGAATGGGCGGCGGCTAAAGCGGCAGCAACCTGAATGCCAACTTCGACAGCCGTTTCCTCCTTCAACCGGCGCTCATTCAACATTTGCCTCAGTGTCTGTCCTTCAACAAACTCCGTGACGATGAATTGCAAACCATCCACTTCGCCGAAGTTATAGATCGTCAGAATGTTCGGATGGTTGAGCGCCGAAACGGCTTGGGCCTCCTGCTCGAAACGCCGGAATGCCGCTGCGTCGTGAGTAAGCGCCGGAGGCAGCACTTTCAGCGCCACCCTTCTTCGGAGACGCAAATCCTGAGCGAGGTAGACTTGCCCCATTCCACCGCTTCCCACCTTTTCAATGACTTGATATTGGTCCAGATAGGTTCCGGGAGCGATTCCCGCAGGATAGCTTCGCACTACGTCCTGCGCGGCTTCGTGTACCGCTTTCTCAAGGACATCAGTCACCGAGTTGGAGTGCGCGAGCAGAGACTCCACTTCTGTGCGCAATTCAAAATCGGTCCCGCAAGCTTCATCCAGAAAAGCTGGGCGTTCTTTGGGATCTCGCTCAACCGCCTGGTTAAACAGATCTTCAAGACGCTGCCACCGTTCTGACGTGGAATAGAGCTCGGGCTGCATGAGATTTTGTTCTCGCCAACACTCGCAAACTGGAAGACTCCCCTCAGTTTATTCGTTTTGCCGCCGAAC
>JBJMGL010000355.1:0-1871 GCA_045807985.1 Bryobacteraceae bacterium | reverse complement strand
GCGGGATTGCGCTAACGCTTAGGCGGCGCGGTTGTATACCTTCGCTAAGCCGGTCTTGACCGGCTCCGCGGCTGCGAGTGTCACCTGCTTCGTAAGTTCGGTAAGTTGCTTCGCTTGATCGGCCAGCCGGTCGAGCTGGCTGCGATTATGGCTGGTGGATAACTCGAGAAATTCCGTAGCCGATTTCACGCCTGTTAGCTTTTGCAGGAATTCAACGTGAGATTTGGCGTTGAGTTGGGTGAATTCGATGAGCTTGCTGTTGTACTCCTGCATTCCTTTAAGAGCAGTCGAGCAGCAATTTGTCATCACTTCAGCCGCTTCATTTGTAGCCGCAGCGATTTTTTCGAACACCGCTTTGGATTGTTGAGCGCCAGTTTCTGTCATATCTCGCAAATGTTGCGAGGCATCGGTGTTCGGAGATCTTGGCTTCGTATTTGTATTCATGACTACATTCCTCCGTTCGGTTGTGTTTGGGATTTTTGTCTGGCGTCGCTGAAACCAAACTGGGCGCTATCACACCGGTTCATTCAGGCGTTTTTAGGGAGGGACACGTAGGATACAGCACAGCCGGGCTCGATGTGGGACATAAAATGTGATCGGCACTAGTCGAGGTTCTGATTTCTTGCGGATCGTAGTGCTCCGCTGGAGTTTCTAATCTCTGATCAATCCGGCAGCCTTCAGCGCCTTCTGGATCACCGCGCCGATCTCAGGGAAGGAAGGCCTGTGTTCTTTTGGAGGACTTGGCTGATCTTTCTTCTCCTGTATTTCGCCCTCTAGCGCCCGCCCTGCACGTTCTTCCTGGTGGGTCGGCGCAGAAGAAAACACGCCCCTCATCAAATGACTTTCCGTCTCCGCAGGAATGTGCTGGCGAAGGTGAGTGTCGGCAATTCCGAAGAACTTTGAAATGTGATACGAGGAAGAAATCCCGACTGGCAGCAGAAATGGTCCCGCCACCCCGCACGCACCTTCGGTTTCACCAACGGCGAGCGGCGTGCCATGCGCCATGTTAGTGATCGTGTAGGACTCAAGTATCTCATCGCCAGCTCCGTCCATCCAAACCTCACGGGGATAGCCGTCAACTGTTGTTTGCGCCGAGGGACATAACGAAAGATCGTGGACATCAGTCCACTGCTTGAGGATTTCTCTAGCGTTGGATGGGATCACGGTCTTGTCCGCATTCCCATGCCAGACCGATACGCGCGGCCACACCCCATGGTGAGATGAAGCTCTGCGCACAAGATCGCCCCATTCACGCGCGGGACGGGAGGGGCTTTGAAACATACTTACAAACGCTTGCTGCACGTTAGTAGCCGCGCCGTAGGGAAGGCCGGCAATGATCGCTCCCCCGGCAAACACCTCCGGATAGCAAGCGAGCATGATGGACGCCATCGCGCCGCCAGCGGATAGCCCGGTGACGAATATGCGACGTCGATCAACACCGTGATCGACGATAGATTTTGCAATCATCTGTCGGATCGAGAGCGGCTCTCCTCGGTCTCGCTGGCTATCCTCAGCCTGAAACCAGTTAAAACAGCCGTTGGGATTGTTGGAACGCTGTTGTTCCGGGAAGAGCAGCGCAAAGCCATAGCGATCCGCAAGCGTCGACCATCCAGCACCAAGTTCGTAGCCTGCGGCGGTTTGCGTGCATCCGTGCAACACAACGACGAGTGCCGGGTTCTCCGCTAGCTTCGGAGGCCGGTAGCTGAACATTCGCAAGTTGCCAGGGTTCGATCCGAAAGCATGGACTTCCCGCAAACGCGTACTGATCGGGCCATGGGTTCCGACAACACGCCGCTCCAAAATCTGAATCAACTTTCGCCACCCGCCCGCTTTATTTTCAATGGAGAGCGTGTCTTGGAATTTCATCACGT
>JBJMGL010000354.1:0-5828 GCA_045807985.1 Bryobacteraceae bacterium | reverse complement strand
CGCTCCGCCACCGGCTACATGCGCTCCGGCCATCCCGCCGAGCAGTCCACCAATAAAACCGCCTGTTACTTCTCCAATTCTTTCTCCAAGCTGAGCGTTCCCAAAATAGCCGCCAATTTTGTTGCCAAGCTCTCCTCCCACTGCGCCCAGCAGCTTGCCGCCGAGATACCCTCCGACTAAGCCGCCAATAGCAGGCCCCGCACCAAAGGCTAAAATGGCTCCGCCTGTGGCGATCACTCCACCTACCAGCGCGACTACAACCAGCGTCGTTTTCAGCCAGTGTGGTACATCCTCGTCAATTGTCAGGCCAGGAACGTTCGCTGTTCCGCCACCAATGAAAACATCCGGGCAACCCTTGGCAATTGCCGCGCCACACACCAGTTTGTCTGTGCGGCGCGCCGCCATCATATTGTTGATAAATACGTTGGAGCTGCCCTGAGCAATGAGCGGGGTTGCATGCGGAACGATTACGCCGCTGCAAGCTGCCATATCAATACTGGCCCGGGCAGCGCCCAGAACGGGACTGCCAATGAAAACGTTAAAAGATCCCGTGAAAATTGCGCCAGTAGGAGATGTCGGAATGAGTTCACCGATATAGGCCCCACCGAGGCCTCCTCCGGCAGCAGCCGCCGCAATACCCGCTCCGACGGCAACTGCAGCCATACCACCAGTTCCGACAATAGCTACAACGGCAACGGCAACGGCAGCAGCGGCAAGGGCTCCGACAATAAGACCTGCCAGGGCGCTTGTGTGCCCGATCTCATCACCGATCCTTGCCGCTTCCAGCGCAGACATAAGCTCTCCGGCTCAACAGTGCGTTACTGCACTTGTGAGTTGGCAGCTCCCTTCGCGGATGGAAACCCAACAGTGTCAAGAATTGCTCCAAAAACCGGCTCCATGCCGCTGAAGTCACTCACCAGCGCGGTAGCAACAAATGTAATCACCAGGCCATTTCCGGGGGCTACGAAGATTTGCTTCTGCTTCAGAATGCCGTTGCCTCCACGCCATGTAAAAACCAGCTCGACGGCAGGCAATCCGCCGAGAGTTATGTCCTGCTTGCTCGAAAGGTTAAAAGACTCTAACCGTTTCGCCAGCTCAACCAGCTGCTTGTCCGCATAAGCGGATGCCGGCTCGTTCGCGCCGATAGAATCGCGAGTCATTACAATATTCGGCGCAACGGTCTGCTTCGGTTTCAGCGGCGCGGCGAACGCAATAATGGTCCGATCCTGCCAATCATCCGGCACTTCAATACACACATCCCGCCCATTAAATTTAGACATCGCTTCCTTGTCTCCTCGTTTACTTAGCTGCAGTTAATTTGAACCGGCTTGCCTTTGATTTCCGTCAAATTGTCCGCATCAATCAGAATGTGTTTACCCTTGATCACGATGTTTCCATCCTTGTCCATGTAAATGGAACTGTCGCCCACCTTGAGCAGAATCTCCGTGTGGGCAGAGGCAAAAAGCCCATTGTCTGTAGACTGCATCACGAACTCCTTTTTCGAGCTGCTGTGATGCGAACCTTCCACTACCGAGTTGGTCTGGTTGCCTTTTAGCACTGAGTTCGTCTGGTTTCCCTTAACTATCGTGGTGCTCTGGTCGTGCTGCACGGTAGTACTCATGTCTTTTTGCGCATGAATAACTACTTTTTCATCGTTTTTCGCGTCGTGAATGACAATTTCGTTGTAGCCGCCCCCTCCCTTGGTTGAACTGGAGCGGAAACCCATCATGTGGCCTCCGGCTGGAAGCTGATAAGGCGGCATCTGTGAAGCGTTGTAAACTCTTCCTGTAATAATCGGCTGGTCCGGATCACCTTCCAGAAACTCGACAATCACTTCCTGCCCGATGCGTGGAATCGATACGGTTCCCCAGCCTTTGCCCGCCCACGGCTGAGAAACGCGAACCCAACAGGAACTGCTCTCGTTGCCTTTTCCTTCCCGGTCCCAGTGGAACTGAATCTTCACGCGCCCAAACTCGTCTGTCCAGATCTCTTCCCCCTTTTTGCCTACCACAATTGCTGTTTGCGGGCCTGTTATTTGAGGTTTCGGCGTCTTGCGTACAGGTCGCAAAGGAGAGGAAGCGGGCAAACAGGTGAACCGGTTTTCATAGGGCTCTTCATCCTTCATAGCTTCTTCGTTAGCCAGGTACCAAGGAGTCTGTTTTGCGACGTGTTCCACTGCCGTGACCACATAGTTTTGTTCCTTTCTCCCGTCCCCAGCAATTTCGAACTTGTACCCAGGCGTAATCCCCCGGCAAAGTGAGATGCCAGTTCTTTGTTCAAAGGTTGACTCCAGTTCTTCCATCCGAATCCGAGTCACACGTTCGCCCTCTCCTTCCACTTCGCCAGTTCGTGACTTTTCTGTGAAACGGCTAGCGTATTCACCTGGATAGTCGTAAACCTCGATCTCCTTGCTTACTTTGTTACTCAGCACAGTTAATTCATTTACCTGCAAGTTCTTGGCAGGCATCTGAAAATGGAAATCGCGAAGCGTGTATTTGCCAGCTTTGAGTTCTCGCTGGCTAGTTAATGACAGAATCGGATTCTCAAAGCTGTCCCAACCATCCTGGCGCACAAGCCGGCCAGTTCCTTGATTCGGAGAGGGAGTGAGTGAGGTCTGCAAATCGGCCAGAATAAGCGTATGCTCATCCTCAGTATGCTCAAAGAAGTAGAAGATTCCTTCTTCCTCTAGTAACCGGGAGATGAACGTAAAGCTGCTCTCACGGTACTGAACGCAGTAGTCGAGCTTGGTATAACTGCGTGTTGTTGTGAAGCGGTAAGAGATCAAGCCGGGGAATCGTGTCCGGTACTCTTCAAAGATACTTTCCACAATCTCCGGAACTGTTTTGCCCTGAAAGATGCGGCAAGCCGAATCCAGGCTGAGCAGCCATAGCCATGGAACGACTTCCGCGCTCAAATAACAAAAATGGTCGTCATTATCCTTTTGGTGAAAACGACTAATGATTCCGTTAATGTAGCGGCGTGGACCAGAATTATAGTCGCTGTTAATGCACGTTGCAAAACAGATCCTCGTTCCCAGAAGATCCTGTCCAGTTAAGTAGCCTGCATTCTCCAGTTGACAGACCATCTCTAACCGGAACTGAAACAAGCTGGATACCTGTTCCGATCCGGTGAAAGACGCTGGCAGTAGAACGTTTTCCGGCAGAATGCTCCTTAACGAGAGAAGTCGATTGATTTGGGTAAAAGAGGCAATAGGTGAGGCAGTACTCGCCATTAGATTTGTGACCTGCTTATCTGGACAGCAATTAAAAATCCAAGGAGGTAAGTGTAAGCTTTGTCAAGCTGGGCGAATGTCGTGTCACTATGTTCGAGCTTGGCATCTAATGAGTAATGGGTGCGGATGTTTGTGAGCTTTGCGGGCGGGTGGATACGGAACTGACCCGGCATCATCTAATTCCGCGAGCCCGGCACGGAAAAGGCCAGATCCGCCGTAATTTCGACAAAGCTGAATTAACGGGCCGGCTTGCGATGCTGTGTCGCGCGTGCCATAAGTTTGTTCATACGGTTTTAAGCGAACGGCAGCTTGCGAATGAATACAACACAGTTAGTCAGCTCCTATTGCATCCAGATATTGCAAAATTTGTAGGCTGGATAGCAAAGCGGCCCACTGGCCTTCGCGTGAGCTCGCGTAAGCGCCGTGGTTGATTTTGTTTATTGGCGCCTAAGTATAAGGGTGCTGATCGTCTAAATAGTACGGTAGAGTAAACATTAATAGTATGCCGGATAATGGCACAGATCGTATCAACATCATGCAGCAGCAGATCGAGGAACTGCAAAGTGATGTTAAGCTCTTGCTGCGTGCCCAGGTTTTGCAGGGCGGCCAATTGCAAGATCACGGTTCCCGGTTGGATCGGCTGGAAAAGCTGATGGAGCAGTCCATTGTGCGGGGTAAAGAGATTGATGAACGAATTGACAAGCTCGTCTCGGCCATTGGCGTTCTGAATCGCGATTTGCAGGATATCAGGCCAAAGTAAGCGCAGGCTTTCTCGTTCAACTAGGCTTGATGCAAGCCCTTTGAAACGGCTCTCTCCAGATTTCAGTCCTATAGCCGGATTGTGAGAGACTTGGACGGTTGTTCCAGGATCGGTCATACTAATAGATAAGAGATTGCGGCGCAGGTTCCTGTAAGGATGCTAACTGTTGGTAACACTCCAGGAACATGCGAAAACCTATCTAGAGTTTGTATAGAAGGGAAGGAATCCAGTGGCGAAAACTTTATTACAACAGCTTCGAGAAATGACCATTGTCGTAGCTGATACCGGAGATATCCAGGCGATTGAGCGGTACAAGCCTCAAGACGCAACAACCAACCCGTCCCTGATTACGGCTGCGGCGCAGATGCCGCAATTTAAGCAGATTGTGGATGACGTTTTGTTGCAGGCCAAGAAAGAATTAGGCAGCGGCGCGAAAGATCAGGACGTTGCCAATCTTGCTTTTAAGAGTTTAGCGGTTGCGTTCGGAAAGAAAATTTTGAACGTGATTAAAGGCCGTGTATCGACAGAGGTGGATGCACGCATTTCCTATGACACGGATGCCACGATCAACACAGCGCATTCGATCATTGAACAATATGAGAAGGATGGCATCTCGCGCGAACGGGTCTTGATTAAGATCGCCTCCACCTGGAAAGGAATCAAGGCCGCCGAAAAATTAGAGAAGGAAGGCATTCACTGCAATCTGACTTTGCTGTTCGGCATGCATCAGGCGGTGGCCTGTGCTGATGCGGGCGTCACGCTGGTGTCGCCATTCGTGGGCCGCATTCTAGATTGGTACAAGAAGGATACCGGCAAGGATTATCAGGGAGCCGAAGACCCCGGCGTCCAGTCTGTAACAAAGATCTACAACTACTTCAAGAAGTTCGGTTATAAAACGCAGGTCATGGGCGCAAGTTTCCGTAACATCGGTGAGATTAAAGAGTTAGCGGGTTGCGACCTCCTGACCATCTCGCCGCAATTCCTGAAGGAACTCGATTCCACAGAGGGAGAACTGCCGCGCAAGCTTGATCCGGTAAAGGCTAAAAGCATGAACATCGAAAAGATCCCGATAGATGAGGGAACCTTCGAGAAGATGCACGAGGCGGACCGGATGGCTTCCGATAAGCTCACTGAGGGTATCAAGGGATTCAGCGACTCGCTTGTTTCCTTGGAGAAGCTTTTGTCGGATCGCCTTGCCGCTCTCGGCGCCAGTCAAGAGCAGGAACTGGCGCATCGTTAGACTATTTGTTTAGAATCATCAGAAGGAGCGGTTTCAGCGTACAGGCGCTGAAACCGCTCCTTTCTTTTTGCATGCTGAGTGCCGGAGCGTTGCTCGATGACTTCTGAGTCAAATCCTACTTTGCCGCTATTTTGATCCTCGCTAAACTGCGGATTTGCTTTAGGCCGAGAGCAAATTTGGCTCACCTCTATTCTTGCTGACCTGTCGTACCGATAGGTTAAGCAGGTTTGTAAGGCGATGAGTTTCCTTCGCGGCAGTGGATTATGGGTCTTAGCTAGATTTTTCCTGCTTGGTACGGTCATGAGTTGCTGCTTTGGCTGCTCTGTGCTTTCGCATGAAGCGATTATCGATGCCTCTTGGGATGTCAAGCTCAAGCCAGTTCTCTCTATTCGATATCCAAAGGCGACTCCGGACGAATTAAGGACAGCCCATGCTTTTGCGTATGGCGGCTCCATTATTCAGGATTTGGGATACTACCCGCACGGCAGCAAGGAGTTCAGCAATCTCACGCACTATGTGCGCACCGGAGATTTTGTGCTTGCGCTTTTGTCCGAATCACACAATTTAAATGAGTTCGCCTTTGCGCTGGGAGCTTT
>JBJMGL010000353.1:0-3061 GCA_045807985.1 Bryobacteraceae bacterium | reverse complement strand
CTGGGAGCCAAGGGCCTTCCCCGCCCCGCACGGCTTCCACGCCGTCCACAATCGCTAAATCGATAGGCCGGATACCAACCTGATCTACCGCTACTCGCGGCACCCGGTAACCGGGATCACGCGGAGAATCCGGGTGCAACTCCGCATCCACGCCCGAGGGCGCTTTCGTCTTGCCGGAATGCAGAACGTCACCACGTTCCTTGGTGGGGTTCTCATTCCCGCTCGGGCCGCAGTCGCTTCCGTACAACGAACAGGGCGTATTGCCGAAGTTATTCTTCATCGACATCGTCACGCCCGCAATCCAATGATTCTTCAACTTCGCAAACGAAGCATACACGTCGCAGTCAACGTAAGCTTGGTTGATGTAATAGGCCGGATACATGTACCCGCCCCACGGCACTTTTAACCGCACATACTGCTTGTAGTTACCAAGGTTTTGCACATTCTGCCAATCAACCGTCGTGCCCAGATTATTGATCGCCTTCACATCTAGCCCATACCGAGCCCACAACCCCAAATCCTGTTGAGCCGGGAAAAAGCTCTCAATAAGCCGCACTCGCTTTGCTCCGGCCTTTGCCAGCAGATGCACCGTAGCGGCCACGCTCTGAGGATCGGTTCGATACGGCAGATCCGGATCGAGCGGGAAATTCTTCGGATTTCCAGTCAGGTTCAGCTTCAGTGCTACAGTCTTTCCGCGTACCAGCTTCTCGATCCCGCCAATCTGATCAAAAGCCTGCGCGAGTTGCGTTTGAAAACTGCGATAATCGCGGCACCGTACAATAGCCACACTGCTGGCCGGTGCCGCCGGACTCGCTGGAGAAATTCGCGGAAGGGCAAGCGCTCCAGCCGCCACTGTTCCCGCCGTCGCCAATACATCGCGCCGGCTCGGTTTCAAAACCTGTTTGGAAAAATCCATGCTCCGCTCCTGCCTATATACTACCCATTATTCAACGCGTTTTGTGGAGCGCATCTTCCGTTCTTCGTCGATCAGCACCCGTTTGCGCTCCAGCCCCCACCGGTAGCCGCCTAAAGCGCCATCGCCGCGTATGACCCGGTGGCACGGAATCGCAATCGCCACACGGTTCGCCGCACAAGCGCTACCTACCGCACGCACCGCTTTGGGACTGCCAATCCCTGCCGCTACTTCCGCATAAGACTGCACCTCACCCGACGGAATACTTTGCAGATATCTCCACACCTTCATTTGAAACGCCGATGCCTTCACATCCACCGGCACATCCAATTGCGTCTGTTCCCGCCGTAAATACCGCAGAAGCTCGCTTGTCCACTTTCCGAACTCCAGGCTATACGGCTCCGTCATTTGTTGAATGGACGCTGCCGGATACTCATCGCGCAGTTTCTGAAGCAACTCCGCCTCTGTCTCGCCGAACTGCACGAAACAAAGCCCACGGTCTGTTGCGCCAATCATCAGAAGCCCCAAAGGACTGCTCACCGAAGCATACGAGATCGCAATGTTCTTCCCGCGCTGCCGGTACTCGCGCGGTGTCATACCGAGCCGCGTGTCCACCTTCTCATAAACGCGGCTGCTGCCGCCGAATCCCGCCTGATAAATAGCATCCGTCACCGGCTTTCCATTCCGCAGCTCGCTTTTCAGCGCTTCCATCCGGCACATCTCCACATACTCACGCGGCGTACTTCCCGTCAGGGCTTTAAAAGTCCGTTGCAGGTGAAACGGACTCAGGTCAGCCTGTTGAGACAGCTTTTTTAAAGTCAAAGGTTCTCCATCGCCGCAATGGGCGCGAATATAGCCGCGCAATTGTTCAATACGTTGGCGATTTGCATCCGACACAATAGCTTTCATAACCCGATATTAGGTTCTTTTGCCGCTCTCTTACTATCCGTTTCTTGCTCGGGCGTGTATGATCGAAAGCAACGATTTATGCCCTTTCTATCCCGCCGTGCCGCGCTGAAAACCCTGGCTGCTATTCCTGCCCTGCAAACTCTGGCAGCCAATCATGGCATGTATCTCTCCCTGAACAGCATTCTTGTCGATAATCGCGTTCCCTGGCCCGACTTCGCCCGCTTAGCCGCGAAAACCGGTTTCCCCGGCACGGACGTTATGCTCGACTCCGCGATGAAAGCTGGCGCTTCCGCTACCAATGATCTGTTATCTCAACTTAAGCTGAGGCCCGCTATTCTAAACTTCCCGGTTGTGTTCCAAAAGGACGATACTGCCTTTGAAGAGTCTTTAGCCAAACTGGATGAGAGTGCCCGATTTGCCGCAGCTATTAACTGCCCGCGCATGATGACCTATATCCTTTCGTCCAGCGACACGCCCCGCGACCAGCTCGCCGCCACGTACCGCGAACGCTTCACAAAAAGCGCCCAAATCTTAGCGCGCCATAAAGTCCGCTTGGGACTGGAATTTCTAGGGCCGCTGCACATCCGCAAGGCAAAGCCGTATGAATTTATCTGGCGCATGAACGATATGCTCGCGTTCGCCAAAGAATGTGGGCCGAACGTGGGCCTTCTCCTCGACTCCTGGCACTGGCATCACGCGGGCGCGACCACACAAGATATTATCAACGCTGGCCGTGACCGCATTGTTCACATTCACTTCAACGATGCTCCGAATCTCCCCCCCGAACAGATTCGCGATGATCAGCGCCTTCTTCCCGGCGAAGGTGTGATCAACCTGACCGGCTTTCTCCAGGCTCTGCAAAAAATCGGCTACACCGATGCCCTCAGCGTGGAAGTCTTCGGCCGCATGAAAGGCAAACCGCCCGAAGAAGCGGCTCGCCAGGGTCTTGAAAGTTCTCTGGCGGTCTTCCGCAAGGCCGGTGTGCCGCAAGGTTAACTCATTATGCGCATCATTATCCTTATTCTTTTCTCTTTACTTTTGGTTCTGGCGGGCTGCCGTAAGCAGCCTGTAGAAAGAAACAAACCAGCGGAAAGCAGGGAACCAGTAAAAGCGAAGAAGCCATTGGAAGCAGGCTCTCTCCCCGACACAAAGCTCACGCCGGGCGCAACGCTGGATGTGACGAAAGACGACATCTGTACACCGGGATACTCGAAGAAAGTCCGCGACGTTCCGGTATCG
>JBJMGL010000352.1:0-6950 GCA_045807985.1 Bryobacteraceae bacterium | reverse complement strand
AGTCCCTCGATCCCAACCGGCTGGGTCAATATCGTCTCCAAGAACAGCGGCAAGTGCCTGGACGTGATGACTTGGCAGGGCAGTCAATTCCTGCCCGCCACTCACATACAGCAGTGGACTTGCTGGGGAGGTGACATGCAGAAGTTTCAGCTCACTCCCGTCAACAGCGGCTATGAAATTACAAGCAGAATCAGCGGTTTTCAGTTGGACATCGCGGGCGGACCCGGCGCCACTGGTGATAATATCCCGTTAATTCAATGGCCTTACTGGGGCAGCACCAATGAAATTTTCCAACTCAACCAGACGCCGGACGGCTACTACACCATCAATCCGGTCAACAGCGGTAAGTGCCTGGACGTGTCTGGCAATGCCACAAATGATGGCGCGCCGATCATCCAATACGCTTGCTTGGGCAACGACAACCAGAAATGGTCCCTCAAACCCACCCAGTAACCAGCGAGTAGATCAGGTAAATGGGAGGACCGCTTTTCGTATGATGACAGGCAGTGGTTCTCCTCCTAGCTCTTCTTTTTGGCTCTATTGCTCTTCCCGCGCAGGCAGCCACGGTCGAATCGGTACGATCCCTCCTGAAATCGGGACACACGCTCGGAGCCCTGCGCGAGATTGAAAGTCTGCGGAAACAGGCGGGGGGTAATCCGGAGGTCCAACTGGAGATCGGAAAAATTCTTCAGGAACTCGCAGCTTCGCGGGCGGAGCGCTTGGAGCAACTAGCCCCCGAGTCTCCGCAAGCTTACGAACTGATCGGCAAATCATTTGAGTCGCACGACAAAATTCCCGAAGCGCTCGCGCAATATAAACGGGCAGCGCAAGGAGATCCCGCGCTGCCGGGAATACATTTCCTGATCGGCAACCTTTACTGGAAACAACGGGAATTGAATGCCGCCGTGCCGGAGCTGGAAGCGGAACTCCGGCTCAACCCGAATCACAATCTAGCGAACTTGCGAATGGGCGAAATTCTTCTCACGACGGATGCCGATCATCCGGACAAAGCAGTACCATACTTGCAAAAGGCTGTCTCTGACCCGCACGCAAGCCTGGAAGCCCACCGCGAACTGGGAAAAGCTCTGCGAATGGCAGGCCACTACGATGAAGCGTTAAAAGAATTGCGGCTTGTTGCGGAGCGTCAGCCGGAGGACAGCAAAATTCATGCGCAACTCGCGGCGCTCTACCGCGCCACGGGCAATGCGGAAGCGGCAAAAAAGGAAATGAAAGCGCAGCGGGAAATACTACAGCGTCAAAGAGAGGCTTCCCTCCAACTTCATCAGGCGCAGCCGCCACGCTGACGCAAGCTGGCTAATCTTGCTCCGAAGCATTATGCCGCAGAACTCGCGCAATGGCCTCACGGATACCAGGACGACGCGGGTCTTTTGCCGCTGCTGCTCGATAAGCTTGCAAAGCGGCCTCATACGATCCTTCAAACTCGAAAGCGCGCCCCTGCACTTCCAGCCCAGCCGCCGTATCAGGATATTTCTCTCCGATCTGGTTCAACAACTGAGTTCCATAATCCGCATAAGACTCCGCCAGCAGTTTCAGCACTTCCGTATTGTTCGGATCTTTTTCGAGCACCCCTTCCAGCGCCTCGAAACCCTTCATGTAATTGTGTAGCGCCAACTGCGTCGCTCCCAGCCAGAAGCGCGTCTCCCCTTGCTCAGGGTGCAGCCTGTCTGCTATTTCCAGTTGCTTCAGCGCCTCCGAAAAACGGTTAGTCCGGTAATAATCAATTCCGAGAAAGAGATGCGCGCTCCAGAGCTGAGGGTTTAAGCGCACCGCCTGCTCAAACGCCTGGCTCGCTTCTCCAAACTTATTTTGCAGTTGCCTGACCAGTCCAAGGCGCTGGTAAACGTCCGCATTGGGATGTTCGCCGAGCAGCTTCTTATAAATCGACTCCGCCCGCGAAAAATCCCCGGAAAGCTCTGCTTGATGGGCAGCGTCAAGATCTTCGCTCGATCTTAACTGTTGCCCATACAGCAGGCCAACGGAGAGAAACAGGGGAACAAATAGCTTACGAATCAAAAGAGCAACTTCAATCCAAATTGAATGATTCGTTGGGATGAGTCTGTCCTGGTAATGGTGCCAAAATTCGCGTCTCCTAGTGATGTATTGGGGAACGAGAAGTTAACATTATTGAAGATGTTAAAGAACTCGGCACGGAACTGAAGCTGATAACGTTCCGTGAAGTTGAAGTTCTTAAATGCACCAAGGTCCGTGTTATAGAAAGGTCTGCCTCGGATGGCATTGCGTCCCAGGTTGCCGAACTGATACTGCGGAGCAACCGCAAACGCTGCTTTATTAAAGTAAGAACCACCCGCTCCATAGGTGCTGACAAACCCCGACGGGAACGGGTCTCCTACTATGTTGGGACGCTGGAAGTTTCCGCGAGAGCCGACGTTGGCGTTATCGAAATTAAGGTTGATGGTGAAAGGACGTCCTGACTCCAGCGTAGTAATGCCCGAAACCTGCCATCCACCGAGAGTGTACTTGAGGAAACCTTGCCGGTTGCTCAATGACGGGACAACATAAATATAACTGATGTTCGCGACCTGACGTTGATCGAAACTGGAGTTCCCCAGATCACACTGAATGCAGCGATTATCCTGCGGTGAGGTCCCGCCAAACTCTGAATTGAGATCGATAGAGTGAGACCACGCGTAAGATGCAAGAAGGCTCAAACCCTTTGAGTAGCGCTTCTGAACCTTGAACGTGAGCCCGTTATAACGCGAGGTGGCGATATGCTTCAAATTACTGAATGCACCATTCGCAGTGGGATAAGGCCGGCGCAGATTGGGATCACCCGGGCCAGGAGGCGGATCATTGTCGCTCAAAAAGCTACCGAGATGGGTTCCCTTCGAGCCTTGGTAGTTGATCTCGACCAAAGCATCTTGCGCGAATTGCTGCTCGATGCCGAAATTCCAATTCTGCATGTAAGGAGTTTTTACATCGCGCGAGACAGTATGCTGGTTTTGAGGAATTGCCTGCTTAGGATCGAGGCTTTGAAAGAGGCTGTCTGTCGTCTGTACTGTTGTGCCCGTATTCAGCGCCGTCAAATTTTCCGAAATAGAGAACGGCCATCCACCCCGGGAGTTGCTCCATTCCCAGGAGAAATTGGAATTATAAAAAATGCCATACGACGAGCGCATGGTCGTTTTGGGCGCGAGACGGTAGGCGAAGCCGATACGCGGAGCAAAGTTGTGATATCGAGGGTCGGCAATCTGCGGTCGTACATTCGGCGGCTCACCGGTAATCGGATTCGTGGAAGCCCAGAAGAATTGACCTGTCAACGTATCAAACCCGCTTAAGCGTCCCCGGATGTGATGCGGCCATTGATCGTACTCCCAGCGCAGCCCGGCGTTCACCGTCAGTCTCGAACTCACTTTGATGTCGTCTTGAACGTAGGTGTGATGCAAAAACTGCCGCAGGTCTAAATCCGTCTGGCCCACAATGCGATTTGCCGTGGACGGCACCCCCAACAGAAAGCTCGCGAGCGATTGACCGGTATTACTCACGTTCTGTGGGTCGGATGTTGGCTTGGAATCATAGTGAAACGTGCTGAACACCGAGTCATGGAAAATCCTGAACCGCGTTAAATCATACCCGAAAGTGAGGGTGTGGCGGCCGATTACTTTGTTGAGACTGATGGAGCCCTGATAAGTAAAATCAGGACCATTGACAAGGCTGCCGATATTCGGCTGGGCGAAACCGGAAATTTCAAAATTAATCGGGTAATCGAAATTCCGGAAGGTGAGAGGCGTGTTTGTCAGGCCCGCGTTCCGGTATACGTCAATGAAATGTTCCGTGGGACCTTGCCCGAGATTCGCCCGCAAATAGCCGAAGCGGAAGTTGAGCGTAGTCGTCGGATTGAAAAGGTGCGTGTCATTCAGTACCGCGCTGATGTATTTGTTATATGTTCCCTGAAATGCCTTGGGAAGATTGCCAGGGGCGTTCTGGTTCAGGTCAGCCCACGAGAATCGCCCGTAAAGGCTATTCTTATCCGAAATTTTCTGGTCAATCCGAAGGTTGACTTGGTCATCATCCCGAACGGTGTCACGAACATCAATATAGTTATTACTGCCGCCCGGATTCAGTGTGGTCGGAAACCAATAGTTGGCGTAGGCGGTTGAATACGGCTGAATTCGGCTCGCTGGAATAATGTTGCCAGGAAAGATGTCGCGAACCAGGAGGCCATTCACCATTTGGGCTGTAGCAGGATCATAGATCTGCGGAGCTGGCGCTCCACTTAAATCACGCGACAAGTTTCCGCTAAGCTGAGCTGCGTTAGGAACAGTCTGGAAAGAGGTGTTTCCCGTGCGGATACGATTTCCTTCGTAATTGAAAAACCAGAACGTGCGGTTGCGGCCATTAAACAACTTGGGAATCAGAACGGGGCCACCCACCGTAAATCCAAATTGGTTCTGCCGATATTTCGGCACATTTTGCGCGAAGTAATTGCGGGCATCCAATTTGTCGTTTCGTAGGAACTCGTAAACAGTGCCATGGAACTCGTTGGTTCCCGCCTTGATCATCACATCGATGTTCGCGCCAGCAGCGGCGCCAAACTGGGCACTGGTGTTCGTTTGAATCTTAAATTCCTGGATTGCGTCCACCGACGGATGGATAGCGGCAGTTTTGAAAAATGTCCCGTTATTGTACATGCCGTCCAGAGCGTAGTAAGTATTGTCGCTGCGGTCTCCTGCCACGGCGAACGTCTCGCCTTGCAGGGTTTCTCCGCCTCCGTTAGTTCCCCGGACCGCGCCCGGCGTGAGGCGGGTCAAGCTATTGAAATTGCGGCCATTGAGCGGAAGCTGGACAACCTGCGTGTTGCCAATGACCGTGTTTACGCTGCTCTCTTCGGTTTGCAGCAGAGCGGATTGCGCGGCGACCTCGACTCGTTGGCTGACTTGTCCCACCGTGAGGTTGAATTCTAATCTGACAGCCGCGGCGACGTCCAGCTTGATATTGTCTTGCACCTGAGTCTGGAAACTAGGCGCGCTGACTTCTACGCGGTACACGCCGGGAACGAGGGAGCGGGCGGCGAAAAACCCGTCATTGTCGCTGGTGACGTCGCGTTCCACGCCGGTTCCGCTGTTAATCACTTTTACGGTTGCGCCTTGCATGACACCACCCTGCGGATCGGTAACTCTGCCGGTAATTTGGCCTAATTCTGTCGCTTGCCCAAGTAGCCGTGAAGGGTAAAGGGTAGCCAAAAGCAAGAGGGAAAAAAGAAAGGATAGCGCGTGAACACCCATCAGACGCTTCATGGAGTCTCCTAGCAGGACTATTTCAACTACTATATTGGGAGTAGCCTATCACTGTCTGTTGAAACGGTCAATGATTTTTCTGGTTTTCAGGAAAATGCAGAACTTTTCTCAATAAATTTCGTCGATCAGTACTCCCGCTTTATGATGGACACTGAAAGACCGTTGCCATTGTTCTCTACCTTCAGGCTTATCGTTGCAGCCCTGGTCCTTGTCGCCAGTCACACTGCCTCTGCTGCGCCGCCGCTTGCAAACCTTGTTCCGCAAGCGCAAGCCCTGATTGATAAGCAGCAATTCCAGGAAGCACTTAAACTGTTGGATTCGGCGCAAAGACAGGACAGCGACAACGCGGAAGTCTCTTATCTGCGCGGGTACGTCCTTTACCGCCTTAGTGAATTTGAAAAAGCGCGTCGGCAACTCGAAGCAGTGACACTTGCCGCGCCTCCCGCCCTTCGCTCGCGTTACTTCCTGGGTCGTATTGCATTGCAGCAAGCGCACCCGGAGGAAGCCGTTCGTTGGCTGAAACCATTAGCGGAGGCCACGCCTCCTGTGGAAGATTCGCCTGCCCAGCTGGGCAAAGCTTATCTCGAATCGCACCAGCTACCCGAGGCTCAACAGTGGACTGAAAAGGCCGTAGCCCTGACCCCTTGGGATGGTGCTCTACACTATCGATTGGCGCGCATCTATCAGGAAACAGGCCAGCGCGAAAAGGCCGCCGGGCACTTTGAAACCAGCGCTCAGTTACACGGAGAAGACCGCACCGCCGTGCAGGACCTTCTGCAATGTTCGAAAGACATCGCACGCGGGGATGTGGAGAAGGCTAGAGCAGTCAAAACTTCTTTCTTAAAACAGCCGCGGCTAGATCCTGACGTGCTGGTATCACTCGGCTCCATGTTTGCAACGGCGGGAAAGCCGGAGGAAGCGCTCGAATTATTCGAAGAAGCCGCCAAACGAGATTCATCTTTATTCCAGGCACGTTTTGACCTGGGCTTGGCGCTTCTGAAACTAGGACGCGCCGAAGAAGCCATCAGCCCCCTTCGTGATTGCCTTCAAATTGCCCCCAGTTCAGCCGACGGCAACGCGGCTCTGGGGTTGGCCTATGTGATGATCAGAAGATTCGACGAAGCAATTCCTCCGTTGGAAACAATCCATGCCATGCAGCCCGAAAATCTTCGGACTGAGGGGCTATTGAGTCTTGCCTACTTGCGAACCGGCGCCCCCCAAAAGGCGATTCCACTCATAAAGGCAAGTCTCGAAAAGCAGAGGAGTGATCCAAAGCTGTACTTCCTTTTAATCGAATGCCTGAACAGTGCGGAAGATCAAACCGGAGCACTGGGAGTAGCGGAAGAATCTGTCCAAAGATTCCCGAATCTCGCCAAAGCCCACCTAGCCAAAGGGCAGCAGCTAGCCCGCCTTGGCCGCTACGGGGAAGCCGGCCCTGCCTTTGCCAAAGCCGTGGAACTCGCGCCGGGAGAAAAGGAAGCGCTGCTCGGCCTTGCCGAAGTCCAGAACAAATCAGGAAACTACGGCGATTCGCTCGCGACATATAATCAGGTGCTAGCCATGGATTCAACGGATCTGACCGCCCAGCTAGGAGCCGCAAGAAATCTGATAGCGACCGGCAAGATGGCCGAAGCAATTGTTCATATGGTAATTGGTTGTGTTGGGAAATTGTTT
>JBJMGL010000351.1:0-1918 GCA_045807985.1 Bryobacteraceae bacterium | reverse complement strand
GGGGTCATCTCCGCAACGGGGGAAGTTGCGAGGCATTCCCGTTATCGGTCGGGAATTGGGGCATGTCGTCAAGGATTTGCTCGGAGCCGGATTACCAGGCGAACGTGGTGATTATGGGTGGAAATTCTTGGCAAATGCACTCCGTATTGCCACGCGCAACGACACAATTGATGACGATGATATCGTGAACTCCGCCTACGTGGCGTTGAGTGCTCCGTAAGAGGGCAGTTGCGCCAACCTGCCAAAGCCGGCTAGGTGGGGCTGACACCCCGTGTTGCGGGATAACGCATAGCAGTCTCGATGTCCTGGCAACTGTGCTCGCCAACAATGCCGGTATTTACATTAAACATGTGAAATAGCTATGTAACAAACTGCTATCGGATGGTAATGTGACGGCCGCACCCATTTATAGAACACCGATCGCCCCCTTATGAGATTAATTTATACCCCTCCCAACCAAATTGGGGAGATATGTTTTGGCATGTCGCCAGCCACTGGTGGACGGCATCCTTCGGACTATCCAGGTTCTACGTGGAATCCAAAGAACAATTTTGCGGACTTTATACCAGACACAAAATCCGGCAGAGCAACGATGAAAAGCGACATTAAGAAAGGAAATTGCCGAGCGAGACGGAATACTTACCGTAGGATCCAACACGGGCAATAAGAGGTGGTGATGATGAAAAGTGTTTGGGATCTGATTAAGGAAGGCAGCTTTGAAGCCGCATGTCAGGCTGCTGATGAGGAGATGGCAAATTCGACCTCCACTCTTCCAATGCGCAATAAAATTATTGCGTTGTTGAACCTGGCCGAGTACGAAAAAGCTATTTCATTATCTGCCACGGTCATTGAAAAGACCGGTGGCAGTACCGATACGGATTTCATATTTCTCGGAGTGGCCCAGTGGCTGCAGGGCGACAGCGTGAGTGCGATAGCGAATTGGCGTAAAGCAACTGGTACGGACTACACTGATGCGGCAGGCGGCGTTGAGGCACCCTTGCTGCTGTTTTATGCCGCCGCGAAGTCGGGAGCGGACGATTTGCGCAGTGAATCTTTGAAACTGCTAAAGAAGCTTTGCCGTCCTAAATCGAAACTTCCGTGGCCAGGTCCTTTGGCAAGCTACGTACTGGGCCAGATAGACGAACAAGCACTACGCGGGGCAATCGACCAACAGCCGATTTTAGCTGCCAAACAGACCTGTCAAGCGGACTTTTACGTTGGACTCATGAACCTGACCCATGGCGAGAGCCGGCAATTCTCTGTCACGATGGAGCGGGCCATATCCCATGTTCCGTTCGCTTTGCAAAAGTGTGAGTTCTACCTGGCACGCAATGAGTTGCTCGAAGTGTAGACAGCGTCGGCGTATTCGCGGCGGAACGGGAACAACCCTGACACCCCAACAGGCCATTGGTACTTCGGCACTACGGTCAGGGGTGATCCGGTAACAATCAACACCTCCCGATGCGGCACCAGATCAATCAGATTCGGATCCCCGTCGTAGCACTTGATCGTCGCGTTCTCAATGATATAGAAGCGCACCGGCCCTGCCAGTCCGGCCGTGCCTTCGCGCGTCAGCCCCTGCGCGAAAGGTAAAGTGCCGCCTGAACACCATGAGGTCGTGCAAAAGATTTTGGACGATATTGATCCGAAAGACCGTTCGGTTGGCCACGGAAAGTGCGTTGAACCGCAGTGTTATTCGAGAGCACTTCATGATAAGCGCAGTTTGCAAGGTGCTAAAGTTCAAGTGAAGAAGGTTCGAAAGGAAGGAAATCCGGAGCATGGCGACGATCTAACTGCGTGCAAGAGCTGCAAGATCTTGAGCGAAAAGCTCGGTGTGACGGACATGGCAAAGGAGTAACGAATGAACAGATTTTCAAGAGAAGTTGAAGAATCCCTGCGCGCAGCTGGGTGGTTTCCG
>JBJMGL010000350.1:0-13868 GCA_045807985.1 Bryobacteraceae bacterium | reverse complement strand
TGCGCTCCGGATCAATCGCCCGAATCCCTGCTTCAACGCCAGCGCCGCCTGCGGAATCTGGTATTCATAAAAAGCGTCTCCGCCCCCCTGCTCCACATCCCGCGCCCGCGCCGCCACCACCGGATCGGAAGGCACCGCGAACGGCAGCCGGTCTACAATCACGCAGCTCAACTGCTCGCCCTGCACATCCACGCCCTGCCAGAAACTGGACGTCCCAAACAGCACCGCCCCCGACGTCAAGCGAAATTTGTCAACCAAAGCATTGCGCGGCATATCCCCTTGCAAAAAAATCGGAAAATCCAGCGCATCCTTCAGCAATCGATGGATCTGCCGCATCTGCTCATAACTGGTAAAGAGAACAAAGGCCCGCCCCCGCGAGGCTGCCAGAATCTCACGAATCTCATAGGCGGCCCGCTGCACAAAATCCTTGCTCCGCGGGTCAGGTAGGGCCGGAGGCACATAAAACAAAACCTGCTTGGCGTAATCATAATGGCTCTCGATCTGCAGCGTCCGCACATGCGGCAGCCCCAGCCGCGCCTGCACATATTCAAAGTTGCCCGCCACCGCCAGCGTCGCCGACGTCAGAATGACCGACGGTACCTTATCAAACAACCGCTCGTGCAATGCCTTCGAAACATCAATCGGAATCGCCTGCAACTGCACGCCCCAATGTCGCCGCTCCGTCCAATACACATACGAACTGTCCGCACCTTCCAGCCAAAGCTGCAGCACGTCTTGAATGGATCGCGCCCGCCGCACCAGCGGGATTGTCGCATCCACCACATCGCCCTCCATCTCCAGCCGCCCGCACAATAAATCCAGCGCAAAAATCAGCTCGTAGTACGTGTCCCCCTGCTCATTCAGAAACTGCTCATGCTCAGTAAATGGTCGCCGCCCCTCATGCGGAAACAACTGAAAGAATTGCTCAGACTGCTCCCGCACTTGCACCAGAATGCGATCCAGCTCCGGCGAAGCAAACAATTTCTTCCGTGCTGTCTCCTCCACATCCCGAACCAGATGCTGCACCTGCAGATTGCTGACGCTCATCCCGAAATACTGCCCGGCGATATCCTCAATTTCATGCGCTTCGTCAAAGATCACCGCCGCATAATCCGGCAACAACGCCCCAAATGCCTGATCGCGCATCGCCAGATCCGCGAAAAATAAATGGTGATTGACGATGATGATGTCGCTTTCCATTGCTCGCCGGTGCATCTCCGTAATAAAGCAGCGGTCGAACTGCTTGCACTTCTGCCCCATGCACATGTCACTGCGGGCATCCAGCCGAGGCCACAAATGACTCGTCTCCGGAAGCTCGACTAACTCGCTCCGGTCCCCCGTCTCCGTCGTCTTCTCCCAATCACGAATTAATTGGTAATCACGGACCTCTTCGAGGCCATGCAGCACCGGCTCGCGCTCGGCATCGTACACCTTCTGTCGGCAGACGTAGTTTGAGCGCCCTTTCATGTAACAAACCGACAACCGACGCCCAAAGACATTGTTCAAAAAAGCAACATCTTTAAAGAACAACTGCTCCTGCAAATTCTTTGTGCCGGTCGAAACCACCACCCGCTTGCCCGAAAGAATCGCCGGAATCAAATAAGCCAGGCTCTTCCCCGTCCCGGTGCCCGCCTCAACAATGAGATGTTGCCTGTTCTCAAGCGCCTCTTCCACGGCTTGGGCCATCTGAGATTGGCTTTGGCGAAACTCGTAGTTCGGATGCGCGCGCGAAAGCAATCCATCAGGGGCAAAGAACGAGCGCACCGTCGGACGTTCCTCGCCCTTTCTTCGCCTATGTTTAACTTGTACTTTCACGCCTTCTGATTTGTTTTCCGATGGAAGAAATCGTCTACTTGTCCGAACTGATTGGCCTCAACGTCTTCGACACCAAGGGCCGCCGCATCGGTACGCTCAAAGACGCTGCTCTCGTCCCGCTTATTGATCCCGTCCGCCTCGACCGTTATCTCGTCGGCGCTGGCCCTGCCTGGCTCAGCATCCGCTACGACCAGATCGCCGAAATTACCACGGCTGGTATCCACTTAAAGAGCGAAATTCTGACCCCCTATCACTCCGACGAATACATGCTGCGCATGGTCCGCGATCTGCTCGACCAGCAAATCATTGATGCGCAAGGCCGAAAAGTCGTTCGTGTCAACGACGTTACATTCCTTAAAGAACGCGAAGGCGCCTGCAACGTCCTTCACATCCTCGAAATTGATATTGGCCTAAGATCCATTTTACGCCGAGTTCTGCAAGGCGTGGCCCCTCCCAGCGTAATCCGCAAACTGCAAAGCCGAATCCCCGCCAACTCGATCCGCTGGGAGTTTTGCAATATCCTCGAAGCCGACCCGCAGCGTCGAGTTCGCCTTAATATTTCCAACAAGTTGCTGGAGGACATGCACCCCGCCGATCTCGCCGATATTGTGGAAGATCTCGGCCACGAAGACCGTCAAGCGATTTTCAACACGATGGACAATGAGGCTGCCGCCGAGCTTCTCAGCGAAGTAGAACCCGATGTTCAAACCCGCATCATCGAATCGCTCAATACCGAAAAAGCCGCCGAAATCCTGGAAGAAATGGAGCCTTCCGAAGCTGCCGACCTGCTCAACGAACTGGAAGAAGAGCGCTCCGAAGAAATCCTTCACGAGATGAGTCCGGAAGAAAAGGAAGAAGTCGAAGATCTACTGGAGTTTAGCGACGACACCGCGGGCGGACTCATGAACACCAGTTTCCTGACTCTGCCCGAAGACGCAACCGTGGCGGAAGCCATGGCGGAGCTGAAGAAAAACGAGGATATTCTCGAATACCTCCACAGTCTCTTCTTAGTTGATTCTGAAGAACATCTGAAATGCACGGTGCCCCTCGCCAGACTGTTCTTTGCCCTCGGCGAAACACCTCTAAAGGAATTCGCTGCCGATACGCTTCTTTCCGTCCCGTCCCAGGAAAAACAGGACCGCGTAGCAGAAATGTTCGACCGCTACAATCTGCTCTCCCTGCCTGTTGTTGATGAGGACAACCGGATCATTGGCGTCATCACGGTTGATGACATTGTCGCGCTGCTCAGGCAAGAGTAGGCTTCCTTTCGTTACAATATAAGGTACGGAATCAAACTAACCTGAGAAGCACTAGACGGCCTCTAGGCTCTCGGACTCCCCGCATTTTGAAGAAATCTCAAATCACGGACATGCCGCAAACAGAAAACCCCACGTTGGGTGTCAATAGCTGGTTAGAAGAAGAACTTTACCATCAGTATCAGTTTGATAAGAAGAGTGTTGATGAAGGCTGGAACAGCTTCTTCGATAACGGCCACAGCACGGTTGCTTCCCCTGGTAATGGGGACGCCGCTCCCACTGATGTGCCGCGGGAAGAGCCTCCTTCTCAAATCATCCCCGAACGTGAGCCGATGCCAGCGGAGCCGCCTAAAGGTGATCCCCCGCAACCCGCTCCCGCACCGCAGGAAACTGCCGCGCATTCAGCGGAAAACGCCGGACCCTCTGCCGCGCCCGGTGTGGCGGAGATTACTCGAAGCGCCGGAACTCAGCCCGCTAAACAAGAGGCCAAGGCTGTTGGCGCAAGCGATCAGTTAGTGCCCCTCCGCGGCGTGGCTGCCCGTATTGCGGAGAACATGACTGCCAGCCTGTCTATTCCCGTTGCTACTTCGCAGCGGCAGGTTCCCGTTCGGGTTGTTGAGGAAAATCGTAATCTCATTAACAAGCAACGCACCCTGGGAGGCAAAAGCAAGCTCAGCTTCACGCACCTGATTGCCTGGGCCATTGTCAAGGCGATCAAGTCGAATCCGGCTCTGAATCACGCCTTTGCCGAAAACGGTGGAGAGCCGTTCCGCGTCGTCCGAGACCAGGTCAACATTGGACTCGCCGTTGACGTGGCAGGCAAAGACGGAAACCGGTCTTTAATGGTGCCTAATGTCAAAAATGCCAATGGCATGAATTTTGCGCAGTTCGCGGCTGCCTATGACGATATTGTTGCTCGTGCTCGCACCAACAAACTGCAAATTGCCGACTTTCAAGGCACCACGATTTCTTTAACGAATCCCGGTACTGTCGGCACATTCGGTTCCGTGCCGCGCTTAGTGCCTGGACAAGGCGCCATCATCGCGACTGGCGCTATCGACTTTCCCGCCGAGTTCGCCGGAGCCAGCCAGGAAACTCGCGCTCTGCTTGGCTTGAGCAAGGTTCTGATGGTCACGTGTACTTATGATCACCGCATTATCCAAGGCGCTGAATCCGGCGCGTTTTTGGCGAAATTACAGCAGCTTCTCCAAGGTGAAGAAAACTTCTACGAAGAAATCTTCCGCGACCTGAAGATCCCGTACATGCCCATCCGCTGGCAATCGGATCAGCAACTCTCGCCCGGCCGCTACGGCGCAGCAAATGCGGATGTTGCCAAGGAAGCCGCCGTGATCCAACTGATCAACTCCTACCGGACACGCGGCCATTTGCTGGCGAACACGAATCCGCTGGGAAGCGATCCGGCCTATCATCCCGAACTCGATCCCGCCTCCTATGGACTATCCATCTGGGATTTGGATCGGCCCTTTCTTGCCGGCGCGGTAAAAGCCCCGAGCGGCGGCATTGCCTCGTACATGCAGCCATTCGAAACTTTGCGCGAGATCGTTGATCGCCTGCGAACAACCTACTGCGGTTCAATCGGCGTCGAGTACATGCACATCCAGGACCCCGAACAGAAGCAATGGCTCCAGGACCGCATGGAGGCTTCCACCAATCTTTGGAAACTGGATGATTCCATTCGTCATCGTATCCTCAATCGTCTGGTTCAAGCGGAAGAGTTCGAACAGTTTCTGCAAACCCGCTTTGTCGGGCAAAAGCGTTTCGGTCTCGAAGGACTCGAAAGCTTTATCGTCGTGCTGGACGAGATCCTGGAACGCGCCGCCAACGACAATGTTCTCGAAACCGTGATCGGCATGGCGCACCGTGGACGATTGAACGTCCTTGCCAACATCGTCGGCAAGTCCATGGTGCAAGTCTTCTCCGAATTTGAAGGTGAGCCTGATCCCGAAAGCGTGCAAGGGTCCGGTGACGTGAAATATCACTTGGGGGCTAGCGGAATCCACCGTTCGGCAAGCGGCAAGGAAGTCCTGGTCTCCGTTGCCTTCAACCCGAGCCATCTGGAAGCCGTTGATCCAGTAGTCGAGGGATTAGTCCGGCCCAAGCAAGACCGGGCGGGGGACATGCAAAGAGAGCGGGTGATCCCGATTCTCGTTCACGGCGACGCCGCATTGATTGGCCAGGGAGTTGTGGCCGAAGTGTTGCAGTTTTCGCAACTCGAAGGTTACACCACGGGAGGAACAATTCACGTCGTTACGAATAATCAGATTGGGTTCACCACCAATCCTCTTGATAGCCGTAGCAGCGTATATTCTACGGACGTAGCACTCTCCGTGCAAGCTCCTATTTTCCACGTGAACGCCGACGACCCGGAAGCTTGCCTCCGCGCTTCCCAGCTTGCATACGATTACCGGCAGCGATTCAAACGCGATGTTGTTGTGGACATCATCGGTTATCGCCGCCAGGGACATAACGAAGCAGATGACCCGAGCTATACGCAGCCGGTCATGTATCGCAAAATCAAAGCGACCCCGACCGTCACCGCGCAGTATTCCGAGCGGCTCATACGCGAGAAGTTCGTCAATAAGGATTACGTCACAAATCTTCGCAACACATCCCGTACAAAACTGAACGAAACCTACGATCAGGCTAAAAAGCGGCGTGAAGATTTCGTGATCGAAGAATTTGCTGATGCGCCCTTCGAGCAGGTGCATCAACCCATCCCACCGACCGCCGCCGATCATGGCACGCTCGTGAAGGTCATTGAGACCTGCACCACGCTGCCGGATGAGTTTCATCTCCACCCCAAGCTGAAAGGCTTGCTCGAAAAGCGTCGTGAAGTTCTGAGAGGCGCTCCAATTGACTGGGGCTTTGCCGAAACTCTTGCCATCGGTAGTCTCATTCTGGAAGGCACGCCCGTTCGTTTAAGCGGCGAGGACGTTTCGCGCGGCACATTTACTCAGCGGCATCTTAAATTCTCTGATTACGAAACCGGTGAATCCTACATTCCGCTCCAGCATCTTGTCCCGAACCAGGTGAGATTCGAAGCTGTCGATAGCTTGTTGAGCGAGTACGCCGTCATGGGCTTCGAGTTTGGTTACAGCGTGGCCGATCCGTTGACCTTGGTCATGTGGGAAGCGCAATTCGGCGATTTCGTGAATGGCGCGCAGATTATCATCGATCAGTTCATCGTTTCCGCCGAAGTAAAGTGGAATCAGCCAAGTGGCTTGGTTCTCCTGTTGCCGCACGGACTCGAAGGGCAGGGTCCGGAGCATTCCAGTGGGCGCATGGAGCGTTTTCTGCAACTTTGCGCCGAGGGAAATATTCAAGTTTGCAACTGCACTACTCCGGCCCAGTATTTCCATCTACTGCGCCGGCAGATGTACGGCGGCAATGATCGGCGCGGCATACGCAAGCCGCTGATTGTCTTCACGCCCAAGTTCCTGCTGCGTTATCCCAAAGCTTCCTCGCGCTTGGAAGAACTCACGAGCGGAACGTTCCAGGAAGTGATCAGTGATCCCCAGTATCTTGGCAACAGCGTCCGCCGCATCCTGCTGTGTACTGGAAAAGTTTACTACGATCTCGTCAACAAGCGGGAAGAGCTCCACCGCAACGATATCGCGATTATCCGCGTGGAGCAGCTTTATCCTTTCCCCTTGCAGCGATTGACTGATGTCCTGCGCCGCTACTCGGATGCCGCCGAAATTTTCTGGGTACAGGAAGAGCCCGAAAACATGGGCGCTTGGTACTTTGTGGAAGAACAGATGCAGCCGCTTATTAATCCAAGAACCACGGCATCGAGCAAGCGCAAATTGCGTTACGTGGGCCGTCCTGCCGCCGCCAGCCCAGCGGCGGGCGCGCATAAAGTGCATCATGATCAGCAGACCGCTTTAGTGGACGAAGCATTTACTAATACGCCCGGCGTGGTTCGCAAAGCTCGCCGCTTAGTACGAAAGAAGCGCTAATAACGCTTCTTTCTACCAGATTGTTGATACATCGGGGGATCTTTGTATCTTCTGATCGGCTGTAACCAATACCATGCCCTCCGCCAGTGCGGTTGCACCGATCAAACGGTCTATTGGGTCCTTCGGGTAAGCAGCAGAGAGTTGGGCAGACAAGGCTGCAGTACGGCTAGTTACCGGTTTCACAACGAAGCGTGCTTCTACATCTTGTATGAACAATTCGAGTGAGACATCAATTTGAATGCGGCCTCGAGCAATCAGTTGAGCAAGCTCAAAAGGGTCAGGCTGGAAATCGCAAGACCATGACCGCCTGCTCTAGCATCTCGAATAGCATTGGCCGCCGCTTGCGATATACGGCTTGGATGGAAGGCAAGCCAGACTATGATATGCGTGTCAAGCAGAATCATTCAAACTTTCCCATTCTTCGATAGGAACGGCAGGAGCTACGATATCACCGACAATGCGTCCCTTTCCAGCTAAAAACCCAAAAATATCGTCGGTATCCGAATCGATGGGAACCAGCTTGGCGACTGGCTTGCCATGCTTGGTGATAAGTAATTCTTCACGCTTAGCTTGAACCTCGTCCATTAGTGCAAGGCAGTTCGTTTTGAAGGCCCCAGCAGAAATCGTCCTCATAACCTGTGTATGACTATAGCCATATTACTATGGTCATACATCAAGGTCCATATTTTTAAACTAATTGCTCGTACTGAGCCTTGCCTCAATGGCATCGCAAGCGCACGATAAGCCGTCTTCGCTTGCGATCCGCGCTCCGATTTGCTGCGCTCGTTCCGCATAGTCCTTGCCACTGAGCAAGTAATTCAACTCTTTGGCAACGCGCTTGGCCCGGTACCGGTTGCGTGGAATCGTGCGCCCCACTCCCATCTTCCTTAACCGCTCCGCGTTGTCTGGTTGATCGTGCGCCCACGGCACAACCAGAGTGGGACGCCCTGCCCGCAAACCCTGCGCGGTCGTGCCAATTCCGCCTTGATGAACGATGGCCGCCATCTTCGGCATGATTTCCGAGTAAGGCAGATAGTTCGTTACGAAAATCGAAGGCGGCATGGCGGAAGGCAACTGTTCACGACCGAAGTTGCCGACCAGCATGATGGCTCTGATATTTAACTTCTGGGCAGCGGCCATGCTTTCGGCGAAGAACGTGCCAGCCTGCATCACTGCCGATGACCCCAACGTGAAGAGCACCGGCGGCGGTCCGTTACTCAAAAAATTATAGAGCGCCTCTGCTTGCCGCTTTTTATCATTCTGCACACCCGGTATACCCTCGCCTAACTGGTCATAAAAAACAAAACCAGTCTGCACCGTGCGAGGCGGCCAGTCAGCCTGTGGTTTAGCAAGGCACTCCGAAAAAAGAGCCAAAGATCCAAAAGGTGAAAATATGCCTCCCATGACAGGATTGCGGCTCGCCAATGGCAGTCCAATCTCCTGCCGTAACTTTTGGATTGGTCCTACCCAATTTTTGACCTTTTGCTCTGCCAGCCACATCATGAGACGGAATACAGAAGGCCCTAACGGATATAAATGCCGGAGGGCCGGTGCTGCCGGAACCACGGAAGGATCGAAAGCTGAAAAAAACACAGCAGGCTGCAAAGCAACCGAAAGCCAGGGGATTTGCAACGCTTCCCCGACAATAGGACCCGCATAAGCCGCGGCATGCGTCAGTAACAAATCCGCCCGCTGACATGCTTCACGTAGGTCCACAAAACCTTCGCGCACCTGCGGAATTAAATAGTCGCGAATTAAATATTCTGTTCCGCGTCTTGGGTTCCATAGCTTTTCCACGAAATCCGGGCGGTCAAGCAATTCGCCAACATCGGGCCGCACAGGCGCGAATCCGATCCCTTCCGCCTCCACTTTCGCGCGGTAAACCGCCGATGTCGCAACTACCGGATCATGTCCTCGCGCCTTCAAGCCAAGCGCTAGCGCCAAATAAGGGTGCAGATCGCCAAACGAACCAAATGTGCTCAGGACAATATAGGCCAATGGATAAACTCTCGAACCTGGAAATATGGACCAGACCTGCAAGCTTGACGCTCTCTCAAACTTATCGCAAATACGAATAACTTCTAGCTTTGATAGGCGCACAGATTACCATCAAAGTTTGGGGTTCTCGCAATACCAGCGGCTCGCATCACCGAATGTTGAAGCAGTCAAAGAGTTCCCCTAGCTATTAAGAAAAAGTAAAAGCGCATGCAGCACTCCCCAACCTCCAACGGGCTCCAGGGCGATCCCCTCTGGTACAAAGACGCCATCATCTATGAAGCGCATGTCCGAGCCTTCTACGACAGTAATGCCGACGGAATGGGAGACTTCCGCGGCTTAGCCGAAAAGCTCGATTATTTGGAAGACTTAGGCGTAACGGCCATTTGGCTGTTGCCCTTCTTCCCCTCACCTTGGAAGGACGACGGTTACGACATTTCAGATTTTCGCGAAGTCCATCCAGCCTACGGCAACCTGCGCGATTTCCAGTATTTCCTGCGGGAAGCTCATCGTAGAAATTTGCGTGTCATCACGGAACTGGTCGTCAACCATACTTCGGATAAGCATGAGTGGTTTCAAAAATCACGCCGCGCGGAACCCGGCTCAAGCTGGCGCGACTTTTACGTGTGGAGTGATACTCCTGATCGTTACAACGGCACGCGCATTATCTTCAAGGATTTCGAACCGTCAAATTGGAGCTGGGACCCGGTAGCAAAAGCCTACTACTGGCACCGTTTTTATTCCCATCAGCCAGACCTTAACTTCGACAGCCCACTCGTGCGGCGCACTATCATTCGCACATTGGATTATTGGGCGCAAATGGGCGTGGACGGCTTCCGTTTGGACGCTATTCCCTACCTCTACGAACGCGAAGGAACCAGTTGCGAAAACCTGCCCGAAACTCACGCATTCCTGAAGGAGCTTCGTAAGCACATGGACGCCACGTATCCAGGCCGGATGTTCCTGGCGGAAGCCAATATGTGGCCGGAAGATGCCGTGGCCTACTTCGGCAAAGGGGACGAGTGTCACGTATCTTTTCATTTTCCGCTGATGCCGCGCTTGTTTATGGCTCTGCGTCTGGAGGACCGCCTGCCAATTGTTGAAATTCTGAAGCGCACGCCGGAAATACCGGAAACTTGCCAGTGGGCCATGTTTCTCCGCAATCATGATGAATTAACTCTCGAAATGGTGACGGATGAGGAGCGCGATTACATGTACCGGGTTTACGCCTCCGACCAGCGTGCCCGCATTAATCTTGGTATTCGCCGCCGCCTCGCTCCCCTCCTCGGCAACGACCGGCAGCGCATTGAGGTCATGAACGCTTTGCTGTTTTCCATGCCGGGCACGCCGGTGCTCTATTACGGCGATGAAATCGGCATGGGGGACAATGTTTATCTGGGCGACCGCAACGGTGTCCGCACGCCGATGCAGTGGAGTCCCGACCGTAATGCTGGTTTCTCCGCTGCAAACCCGCAGCAGCTTTATCTGCCCGTTAACATTGATCCGGCTTACCATTACGAAGCCATCAACGTTGAAACACAGCAAAGTAACCCAAACTCGCTTCTCAACTGGACAAAGCGTCTGATTGCGCTGCGGAAACAATACAAAGCTTTCGGCCGGGGCACGATCGAATTTCTCCAGCCTTCCAATCAGCGCGTGCTTGCCTTTATTCGCCGTTATGGAGACGAGGCCATTCTTGTAATAGCGAACCTCTCCCGTTTCGCGCAGGCTGTTGAATTGGATCTGCCTAAATTTAAAGGCTATACGCCTGTTGAAATGTTTGGCCGGACTGATTTCCCGGTCATTGGCGAAAGCTATTATCCGGTTACCTTAGGACCGAATTCGTTTTTTTGGTTCGCGCTGGAACAGCGGGCCGCTCCCGTCACAGTCTCAACAACGTCCCGCGCTGCTCGCCGTGCGGAAGTTCCTGTCCTTGCCTTACCGGCGCTAGCCGATATTTGGAGCGCCGAAATTCATGCCAGCTTGGCCTCGGTACTGCCGGCCTTTCTTGCCAATACGCATTGGTTCCGAGGAGAAAACCGGCGCATTCGGTCTTTGCGAGTTCTCGACTCCATCTCAGTAATAGCTGGCAGATCAGCGATGATGCTGGTCCGCATTGAATATACCAGTGGCGATCCGGAAGATTACTTCGTTCCGGTAGCGATGGCGCGCGGAGATGAAGCGCAAGCCATCAGGGAGGAAAAACCGGAATCGGCTCTGGCCGAGGTTCGTGCCGTTGACGGGTCAAAAGCTCTGCTCTATGACGGCGCGACCAACAATGAATTTTCAACTGCGCTGCTTGAAGCATTTGCCCGCCGTAAACGGCTGCGTGGTGAACGAGGCTCTTTAGCTGCTCAACGGAATCGGCGATTCCGGCAGATATGGGGCGGCACGCATCCGAGCCTCGATCCCACGCTCCTCACTTCGGAAATAAACACCTCAATTAAATTTGGAGATCACTTCATCCTGAAACTTCTTCGGCGGATTGAACCAGGTCCGCACTCCGGCGTGGAAATGGGACAGTACTTGGCGGGGGATGGACCGCAAGCGTTGTCATTCATCGTACCGTTCGCGGGCGACATGGTGTACCAAGCGGATTCAGGCGAGTCCATCACTCTCGCTGTGCTGCATGGCTTCGTAAAGAGCGAGGGCACTGCCTGGAATACCACGATGAATCATCTCGCAAGTTTCATTGACGGGATCCGTCGCGGACAACATTCCCGCGCTGATATTGAGGGACTTGCTCCCGCCAATTTCTACACGTTGTCCTTCGCGCTCAGTGAGCGCACGCCACTGGCTACGGAACTGATTGGAACTTATCTTGATTTGGTCAAAATCATGGGACGGCGAACGGCGGAGATGCATCTGGCTTTATCACGGGATTCGGCCGATCCAGCATTCTCTCCCGAGCCTTTCAACGACTTTTACCGGCAAAGTCTTTATCACGGCTACATCGGCTTGACGAACCGCCGGCTGGAATTTGTGCGCCAGCGCTACTCGGAGATGACGGGCGAAGTGCAAGCGCTTGCTTCTAAGGTGCTGGATCTTGAACCGGCCATTCTGGCAAAGTTTAAGGCCATTTTCGAGGAGCGAATTGCCTCCATGCGCACCCGCTTTCACGGTCGTCTGCACCTTGGCCATATGCTGATGACTGGCGATGATGTGACAATCTTTGATTTCGAGGGTGATCCAGCGCAGCATCTAAGCGAGCGCCGCATCAAGCGCTGTCCGTTGCGGGACGTGGCCAGCATGCTGGTCTCTTTTGGTTATGCCTCGCAGATGGCTATCCGTCAGTTTCTATTGACGGATAAAAGCGAAGCTCTGACGCGATCTGACTTGCGTATGTGGCTACGCTTTTGGTACGCCCATGTATGCGCCGCGTTTATGGAAGCTTACTGGAATGTAGCTGGTCATGCTTCCTACATGCCGTCATCGCAAGCCGACCAGGAGACACTTCTCAGTACCTATATGCTCGAAAGAGCCATGCTCGACATTCGGCCCGATATTTCGGATAAGCCCGAGTTCGCAGGTATGCCCTTCCGCCTGATCATTCATATTCTGAATGCGGAAGAGCAGTTGGATATACGGAAGTAAGTAATGTGGGACCCGGCGATCTGAAGTGCATACGGACCTCTGGTGGAATTTGGCTAGGAAGGTAATTATGCAGCGGCCTGCTGCATAATTACCATAACTGTCCTATACCAATTCACTGTTTCTGACTCCCAAAGGAGCGTGGACTAAGGGGCATAGGAGGCGCAGGATGCGGGCTCCTCGTCCTTGGCCCGCCGAAGCTACAGAGCGCGGCGCGGCACGGCACCTGCTGAAAGAGGCCCAGACAAAATCTCTAAATGTGAATTAGTATCAGTTCCTCTGAGATGCCCCCTTGAGTTGAGCCAGCGATCAGGAGAGTTCCTGATGGACTAGTTTTGGTTTACTACATGCCCCGCCGTTGTTTGTATAGGCTTTGCAAACAGCGCCGCAAACTCTTGCGGTGTGCGGTAAGCCAACGCCCTAGGCGGGCGGTGTTCATTGTCATCTTGCCGCCAGCTTTCCATGGTGCGGCGGGCGTCGGCCAGGTGCAGAAACCAATTCGTATTCAGGCACTCCTCCCGCAGTCGCCCGTTAAAGCTTTCGGCATGACCGTTCTGCATCGGCTTACCCGGGTCAATGTAGCGAAGGAGTACTCTTTTGCGGGCGCACCAGGCTGGCAAGGCACGAGAAACGAACTCCGGTCCGTTGTCACAGGTGATTTCTTCCGGCAGGCCACGCTCTTGCGCCAGCCGCTCCAGCACACGAATGACCCGCAGACCGGGCAGGCTGGTATCGACCTCAATGGCGGGACATTCCCGCGTATATTGATCGATCAGCGTCAACGCCCGGAAGCTTTGTCCCGTGGCCAAAGTATCACTCACAAAGTCCATGGCCCAGTGTTGATGGGGACGACTAGGTTGTCCCTTCGTTTGCGGAACACCCGTCCGCAGAATGCGTCGTCGTCGTTTTCTTTGCAGGGCTAAGCCTAAGTCCCGGTACAGGCGGTAGACCCGTTTATGGTTTGCCTGGCGTCCTTCCCGTTGCAGCAACGCGGTTAAGCGCCGATAGCCGAAGCGCTGCCGCCGGCGGGCCAACTCGCCCAGCCGTTGCCGGAGTCCATCGTCCGGCGGACTCTTTGCTTGATAGCGCTTTGTGGCTCGCGGTAGCCGGAGGAGCCTGCAGGCACGGCGTTCACTCATTCGGTGCTCGCGCACCAAATGGTCCACTGCCGCTTTCCTGGCCGCAGGCTCTACCATTTTTTTCCGAGCAGATCCTGGAGTGCCACGTTGTC
>JBJMGL010000349.1:0-2758 GCA_045807985.1 Bryobacteraceae bacterium | reverse complement strand
GTAGACGCCGCCTGCGTCGTGGAACACCCCGCTCACGTCGACGCCATGCGCGACGAGTTCCTCGCGCGCAGCCCCGATCTCGGAGACGATTAGGTACAAGCCCTGGACGGAGCCAGGTGGCGCCGCTGTGACGTTCTTGCCAAAGATGACCGAGCACCCGGAGCCCGGCGGCGTGAACTGGATCACGCGGAAGTCACTGCCGTTATCGTAGTCGGCGTCGAGCCGCCACCCGAGCCTCCCGTAAAACTCCTTCGCACGGTCGACATCTGAGACAGGGATGACGACCACCTCTAACTTCAGGTCGACTCTCGCCGCTGTTGCGTTATTATCATGGAGTTCGTTGGTATTCATGACTGCATCCTGTGTTGTCCTACAGTTTTTGTAGAGTGCTTACCAGTGTATTGTGCTTTGAACAGCGTTATCGGAGAGTGGCAATTTGAGTAGCACATCGCTGCCAGCAGCTTTTTTGTCAGTCCTTCTCGCCCGGAAGATGTTCATGGAGGCGTCCCGCGCCGGGTTCGGAAAAACGTTCAGGTGCGTGGAAACACGTTCCAGCAGGCGCACGTAGCGGATCTTGATGGTGCTGGCCAGCGGCTTGTCTGCGGCCTTTCTAGCATCAGCCCGGCCGCTGCCGAGGAACGCCAGCAGATCCCCCGGCGCCACTTCGTAAAGGGTTTTCCCCGGACGCGCAAGTTCGAGCCAGGTAATGAACTTCCCGAACATCAGGATATAGATGCGTGCCGACGATGAACGGATCGGCCCGAGGTTCGCTTGCTCTTCGCTAGAGAGCGGACGATGCGACAGTTGCAGGAATTCCGCACTCTGTACAAACGACGCGAAAGCCTCCCGCGGGTTTGCCGTCCATTCGATCCGCGCATCAAACAGCGCTTTTTGACCGGGATGACGCTTCATCGCTTAATTGTACTCAAAAATTAACTAACATTCTTCAGTTTCCTAAATGCCCACCTTCTGCCGCCAAGGCAATCGGCCCTGGTAGCTTCTTTCCTCCTGCCAACCGCTCATAAATCTGCTCTTGCAATACGTAGATCGAGCAAATCTTATCCGCAATTTTTCAAAACACTCTCAAAATAACCTTGGAGTTTTTATGGCATGAGTCACTATTTGGCTATCGTTGGAACGTTAGTTAATTTTTAAATGCATGCCAGGATCCAGGATAGCCAAATAATTCAGCTTGGAATTTCTTTGAAGTTGAAAAACCGAAGTCGTCGATGACAGTAACTTACCCGCGTGTGGCGCGCCTATGCCGACGCCCTGATGCTGGATCAAGCGCGGGATGGATATGCCTTTTATTCCGCTGTCCATCCACGATTTCTCAAGTCGCGCGATTAAGAATGGCTACCGCACCTGAATGACGTGGCCAGGATGGACTGGAAAAACGGAAGTGGTCCGAGACAAGATGCGCTTCTTCTGGCCGTTGCAAATCAGCTTGGAAAGGGTGCCGGGTATGCGGTGAAGAGATGACTGGAAATAAATTGCCGAAACCGGATGGCTGAACGGCTTGATGCTGATTTCTTTAAGCCCGCGGTGTGCTAAAAATATGACAGGCGCGACACTACAGTCATGTCTGAAACCTTGGGCATAAGATCTTTATTTTCTGCGTCACTGGCGAATGGTTCCCTCTTCGCTAAAACGAGCGTGCCTGCATGGCAGTCGCCAAACCATTGGCGTGCCATTCCCTTTTAGAAACTTAGCTGTATCTCTTGAGTATCCTCAATATTTCTTCAAAGAGGCCAAACTATCGGCTGGACGATATTAATCTCAATGTGCAGCGAATTGATCTTGCATGTTGCGTTGCATACCAAGCACCAAGTGACGTTGTGAATTCAACCCGATAAGGAGAATATAGATGAGTCCGCTACAAAAAAATGCCCGGCTAACGCTGGTAACCGCTGCAGTCTTGGCTGCCTTATTGAGCACTGGTTGCTCATCGATGCAGTCGGCGATGAATAAAATGGGATTGGGCGGGAGCAAGGCGACTTCCGATCTGACCGGAACCCAGGAAGTCCCTCCGGTATCGACGAATGCGTCCGGCAAAAGCACGATTTCGGTAGCTAGCGACAAGTCGGTAAGCGGTTCCGTTATCACGGACGCCATGACCGGAACTGCTGCACATATTCATCAGGGCGCGATGGGAGCTAACGGTCCTGTGATCATTCCCTTGACCAAGACTTCGGACAAGGCTTTCACCGTCCCGGCCAATACGAAATTAACGGATGCGCAATATGATGCGTACAGGGCAGGAAATCTCTATGTCAATGTACATAGCGCCGCTCATCCTGCCGGTGAAATCCGTGTGCAAATGAAACCATAGTGCAACGATGATGGATGGGCGTCTCGATCGGGATCGAGACGCTCTTAATCATTACTTGCTTGGCGCGGGGGAATACGGCGCCGGAAACTGCGCAGGCAGGTATCGGTACTGATCGCGGCCTGAAGGCTGTTCCGCAACAGCCTGATTTGGCAAGCGTGTTGCTCAGTCCTGCTCAAGCCATTTTACCGCTCTAGTCATGTCGCTGAAGACTTGACTGTTCTCACCGAACGCAATGCGGCTCGAAAAGGCGAGCTTGGCATTTGACGCCACGATTGCGCGTTTCAATGGAATGTCCTTGACCTCATGATTCAATGCCTGTTGTACGGCAATAAGGCTCATAGGCGCTTGCTCGTACTCCTGCAGGTCGTATAGCACTTTCTTGCGCCCGGTGCCTTTTACCAATGCTACGACAAGCGCATTACATTC
>JBJMGL010000348.1:0-8397 GCA_045807985.1 Bryobacteraceae bacterium | reverse complement strand
CGCATCAATGCGCGACAGGTCCTGGCAAGCATCAATTTTGGAGGCTACCACGATCATAGGTTTTGTGAGGAGGTCCGCGCTGAAACTGCTTAGTTCTTCCAGAATGATGTCGAAGTCGTGTGCCGGATCGCGGCCGCTGAAGTCAGAGACATCCACTAAATGAACCAGCAGACGAGTGCGCTCCACGTGACGCAGGAACTGGATGCCCAGCCCATGACCTTCGTGCGCCCCTTCAATCAGTCCAGGAATGTCGGCCAGCACAAAGGTACGGTCACCCGCCTGCACCACGCCCAGATTGGGCTCAAGAGTCGTAAACGGGTAATTAGCGATCTTCGGTTTGGCGGCGGAAAGGCGCGAAATCAGAGTGGATTTGCCGGCATTGGGAAATCCGACCAGCGCCACATCAGCGAGCAGCTTCAGTTCCAGCCGCAGTTTCAGGAAATCCCCCGGCTTGCCTTCTTCGTGTTCCGTCGGGGCCTGGTGCGTTGCAGTAGCGAAACGCGCATTGCCGCGTCCGCCTCGGCCGCCATGCGCCACGGTCACCTGCTGCCCTGGCGCAGTGAAGTCAGCAATTTTTTCGCCGGTTTCCGCGTTGTAGACAATCGTACCGACGGGTACCGGCAGTTCAATGCTTTTGCCCTCGCGGCCTGTCCGGTTACTCCCTTCGCCATGCCGTCCGCGCTCGGCTGTATGTTCCGGATTGAAGCGGAAATGGAGCAGGGTATTGTAGTGCTCACCGGCGGTCATGGTGACATCGCCGCCACGGCCGCCATCGCCGCCGCTGGGACCACCTCGCGGAACGAACTTCTCCCGTCGAAAAGCGAGGCAGCCATTGCCGCCGTCGCCAGCTTTCACGGTAATCGTAACTTCGTCAATAAACACTGGATAAAAAGGAAACGAGCCTTCGAGGAGGCTCGCCGGATTAGTCAAAAAAGGGCGAACTCGCCCGGGAAAACACTAGAACAATCTATGCTACTTCGGCAATAATGTTGACGAACTTGCCGAGCCTGCCTCGATCACGGAACTCAACCGTGCCCGGAACCGTGGCAAACAGCGTATCGTCCTTGCCCAAGCCGACATTCTTACCGGGCTTATAGCGCGTGCCGCGCTGGCGCACAATAATGGAACCACCCGTTACAAATTGGCCTGAGAACACCTTAATGCCGAGCCGCTGGGAATTAGAATCGCGCCCGTTCTTGGAACTGCCTAAACCTTTTTTATGTGCCATTCGAAATATCTCCCGTAACAGTTTGTCCCGGCTAAGCGACTATCTCCTGCACCTGTACTCGCGTATAGTTCTGACGATGGCCGATCGTGCGCTTGTACTGCTTCTTGCGCTTGAATTTAAAGACAATAATCTTGTCGCCCCGCCCATGAGCCGCAATTGTGCCGCGCACACGGGCCGTCTTGAGCACATCACCGAGAACCATCTCGTTGGCATCGTTCGAAATCGCAAGGACTCGGTCAAACTCTACCGCGCTGCCGACATCTCCCGTCAGCGTTTCTACTTCAATCGTTTGGCCGGGCGCTACGCGATACTGTTTACCACCCGTCTCAATCACAGCGTACATAACTAAAACCTTTTCGTTGGGTTTCGGTTCCAGAGCGGGCCTTATCAGCTGTTAGTTGATCTAAGACACACGAACAGCGACCGCTGGAAAACAATCCGAACCTTCTTATGATAACCCATTGGGCTCCCCCTTGCATTATGCTAAGGATTGTGGCCAAGGCTGGAAAGGCCATTGCCGCGGCGTAATCAGCTCTACGAGATGTCCATCAGGATCACGGAAGTAGAGGCTCCAGCCGCCTTCTGGCCAATGGATCGTGCTCTCGATCTCTATCGAATGCTGCTGAAGATGACTCTTCCAATTCTCCACATCGCCGAGTTCCATTGTAAAGGCAAGGTGGGTTGACCCGGACCCGTCGTGTGGCGGAATCACGCCAGTCGGCATGGGAACGCCTTCGGTAGAGCCGCCGTTCTTAAATAGAAGAAGTACTTGCTTCTCACCAGCTTGCAATGCCCGTAAACGGTCGGCTTCTTGCATTAAAGTCGGAAATCCAAATAAACGCTGATACCACTCCGCAGCCCGGTCCACATCTTCCACATAAAGGCCGTACTCAATCAAACTAGCGGGTTTCAACATTTGCTTCTATCGTTTTAAGTTTAGCTGTGGCCCTTATCATTAAGGTTGAATTACATATTCTCTTTCCGCTGTTTTTTGCTTCCACTTCTTGCCGTCGTCTCGTTTGCTCAAACCCAGCCAATCACCGTTTCGGTGGATCTTACCGATGCGCCGCGCAAGATCCTTCATACACAACTGACGTTTCCGGTGCAGCCTGGTCCGTTAACGCTTGTTTTTCCGCAATGGATTCCAGGCGAGCACGGTCCTACCGGTCCGGTTGATAATTTTGCGGGACTGACTTTTGCCGCCAATGGCCGGAACGTGCCGTGGCGCCGCGACAGCATCAATATGTTTGCATTCCATTTAGAAGTGCCGGCGGGTACGACAACGCTGGCTGCTAAAGCCGATTTTCTGGCGACTGCCGCCGCAAGCGGGTTTTCCGCCGGCGCATCCACAAGCCCGAATCTTTGCCTGCTGAGTTGGAATGAGGTTCTCCTCTATCCAGTTAACGCGCGGGCATCGCAATTGAGCTTTCAGCCCTCCATCAAGCTTCCGGATGGCTGGAAATTTGGAACTGCCTTGACCGCCGCATCCACAAGCGGCTTAACGACACAGTTTCAGCCTGCCACGCTGGAAACCTTGATTGACTCTCCCGTGCTGGCCGGGCGCTACTTTAAGGAAATTCCGTTGGCTGAGGAGATAACGCCGAAGCACTTCCTCGACATGGCGGGCGATGGCCCGGAAGACCTGGGAATTGGCTCTGACGAGTTGGCCGCATTCAGTCATCTGGTGCGGGAAACCGGGCAGTTGTTCGCCTCACGGCACTACAACAGTTATCATTTCCTGCTGACCTTGAGCGATAGCGTGGCGCACTTTGGACTTGAACATCATGAGTCGAGTGATGATCGCGTGGAGGCGCGCACTTTTCTGGATGATGACCTAAAACTGCTGGAAGCGAGCTTGCTCCCTCACGAATTTACTCACTCCTGGAATGGTAAATACCGCCGGCCCGCTGGCCTCGTTACACCCGATTACCAGCAATCCATGAAGGGCGACCTGCTCTGGGTCTATGAGGGACTGACCGAATACCTGGGCAATGTGCTGGCCGCCCGCGCTGGTCTTTGGACGGCTGATCAGTATAAATCGTATCTGGCTGCCTCGGCCGCGGCGCTTGATCACCGGCCAGGCCGTACGTGGCGCAACCTTCAGGACACAGCGACATCGGCGCAAATTCTTTATTCAAGCGGCGGCGGGTGGGATAACTGGCGGCGCTCCGTGGATTACTATCCGGAGGGTGAACTGATCTGGCTGGAAGCCGACATCACGATTCGAAAACTCTCGGGCGGCAAGAAATCCTTGAACGATTTCTGCGCCCGCTTTCATGGCGCTGGCGGGAGTACGCCCCCACAAGTGTTGCCGTACACATTCGCGGATGTGGTCAATACTTTGAATGCTGTTCAGCCATTTGATTGGGATCGCTTTCTAAACGAGCGGCTTCAGTCGAACAAACCCAATGCGCCGCTCGGCGGAATTACGACCGGTGGGTACCGTATTGAATATACGGATCAGCCGAACGAATTTACGCGCGCCGGCGAAGCCCACGGCCACGGTGTGAATGCCTGGTACTCACTGGGTTTGCGCACTGGCGCTGATGACACAGTGGAAGACGTGCTTATGGGATCTCTCGCCTATGGGGCTGGTTTAGGACCGGGGATGAAAATCGTGGCTATTAACGGCCGTCGCGCTTCTGAGGAACTTTTGCGCGCCGCGATTTGCAACACGAAAACCGCTTCACAATCAATTGAACTCATTCTTGAAAATTCCGGTTACTTTCGAGTGGTGAAGCTCGATTACCAGGGTGGTGAAAAATATCCGCATCTGATCCGTGAAAGTAATACCACCGCGCTCCTCGACAGCGTGCTGGTTCCCATGGTGAAGCGCCCGCAAGCCAAGAGCGCGGAGTAAATTCGATTCAGTATCCCCGTATACGCTAAATAGGAATGCAGTTCGTCACTATTGATCGTTGGCCCACGGCTAAATCTATCGACTACCGCCCGGAACTGGAGTCTGGTAATGTCCTGTTCTTTCCCTCCACGCCTTTCGCTTTTCCCGAGGAGTCGAAGGAGTTTCTGCGCAATATAAACTTTGCTGGCGGCTCCCTCCATAAAAATGTGGCTTACCGGCCTGCGAGTGATCGTGTCACAGGTGTTGAGATGGAGGCGAATCAAGCGGAACGCTTGCGCGCCATTCTCCGCGATTATTCACGGGCTGCCGTTCAGTTTACGGCCGAAGTTCTTCCGCAATATGCAGTTGATTGGAAACTCGACTACGCCAGCTTTCGCCCGCTGGAGGAAGAGAACCGCGACTTGCCTGTTAATAAACGTAACGACCTGATTCACACGGACGCATTTCCGTCGAGACCAACCAATGGGGACCTGATTATGCGTGTTTTCACAAACATTCACCCTTCGAAAACACGGAATTGGATTACCACGGACCCGTTTGGCGTCATCGCGGAGCGCTATGCGCGTGATGCTGGTTTGGAGAAAATTGCTGAAGGCGCAAACTCATCGAGCGGACGGATTTTGAACAACGCCACGCGCTTACTAAAAAAGGCGGGACTGCCAGTGGTTCCACGTTCGGCTTATGACCGCTTCATGCTGTATTTTCACGAGTACCTGAAGCGGAACGAGGATTTTCAAAAGAACACGGCCAAGTACAGCTTCAACTTCCCGCCCGGCGCCACCTGGATCACTTTCACCGACGTGGTGCCGCACTCCGTGCTTTCCGGCCAGCATGCTCTGGAGCAGACCTTTATCATTGCGCGCCGCTCGATGGCGAATCCGGCGAATGCTCCCGTAGCGATTCTGGAACGGCTCTGCGGAAAACGCATGCTTCCGGAGGGCGAATCACTAGCGCCGAACTATGGAATTTGAGTTCCTAGACCATCCTGCGGATATCGGCTTCCGCGCCAGAGGTTCTACTCTCGAACACCTGTTTGAAAACTGCGCCCACGCGCTCATCGCCATCATTTTGGACCCGGCTGAAATTCACGGCAGCGAACAGGTGGTTCTCGCAGCGGAAGGAAGTGACCAGGAGTCGCTGCTCGTGAACTGGCTCAATGAGGTTCTGTATTACGTGGATACCAAGCGGCTTGCGTTTGAGTCATTCATTGTTGAGTTTCCGTCACCGGAGCAAGTCAGAGCCGTCGCCCGGTTTGAAGCGCGAGACCCCCTTCGGCATCCGGTCAGACTTTCCGTAAAAGCCGTTACTTACCATCAATTGCGCGTGTCTAGTGTAGAGGATGAGTGGATCGCTGAAGTCTATGTTGACGTCTGAAATTCTTCTAGAGCCGATTGACGATTATCGTTATCGCATTCAGCGGAACGAAGAGTTGGGAATGCGAACAGATGTGCTGGTCTACTCCAGCCGCAGCCTGCTTTCCCATATTCAGAAAGATCAGTCTCTCGCGCAGGCCATGAATGTCGCGACGTTGCCCGGTATTGTTGGGTCCAGTTTAGCCATGCCCGATATTCATCAAGGCTATGGCTTCCCGATTGGCGGCGTGGCGGCCACCGATCTCGAAGAAGGCGTGGTCTCGCCCGGTGGCGTCGGCTTCGATATCAACTGTGGCGTACGGCTTCTTCGCAGCACGTTGGATCGTTCCGAGGTGAAGGAGCGCATGAAGCCGTTAATTGATCAGGTGTTTCGGGATGTCCCTTGCGGAACGGGCACAGAGGGGCGCGTGAAGCTGAAGCGCGGGGATATTGATCAGGTGTTAATGCGCGGCTCCCGCTGGATGGCGGAAAACGGTTACGGCGAGGAAGAGGATGTCGAACGAGCGGAAGAAAGAGGCGCGCTGAAAGGCGCAGCGCCGCGAAAAGTTTCTGACCGCGCCAAGGAACGGGGAGCACCGCAACTGGGAACGCTAGGAAGCGGCAATCACTTTTTGGAAGTGCAGTATGTAGACCGCGTGCTGGACCAAGCGGCGGCGGAAGCCATGGGCATTGAGCAGAATCAAGTTGTAATCCTGATTCATTCCGGTTCACGTGGACTGGGCCATCAGGTTTGCACGGACTATGTAGCGCTGATGAATGGAGTGATGCCAAAGTACGGAATCAACTTGCCTGACCGCCAGCTTGCCTGCGCGCCCACGAAGTCGGAAGAAGGGCAGTCGTACTTAGGGGCAATGGCGGCAGCCGCCAATTTTGCCTGGGCGAACCGGCAAGGCATTACACATTTTCTGCGTGGTGCATTCCGCCGGATCTTCGGCGATGACGTCCGGCTGAGCTTGATTTACGATGTGTGCCACAACATTGCCAAGCGCGAGACATACAAAGTAGACGGACGGCCAAAGGAGGTTCTAGTTCACCGGAAAGGAGCGACACGCGCCTTTCCTCCCGGTCATCCGGAACTGCCGGATATCTACCGCAACGTCGGCCAGCCCGTTTTCGTGCCGGGCAGCATGGGAACCGCCTCATGGGTATTGCTCGGCCAGCAGCGAGCAGTGGAAGAAAGCTTCGGCAGCGTTTGCCACGGCGCGGGACGATTGCTGAGCCGCACGGCAGTCCGCAAGGGCAAGAATATCGGGGAAGAGCGGCGCAAGCTGGAGGAGGCTGGAATCCTGGTCCGCAGCGAATCGCGCGACGGCATTTTGGAAGAGTTGCCGGAAGCTTATAAAGACGTAGATGAAGTTATAGAGGTCGTTCACTATGCAGGGCTGGCCAGGAAAGTGGCGCGGCTGCGGCCTATGGGCGTCATTAAAGGGTAATGACGCTAAGAGAGTGTAAGGGTCTTGCGCTTTACTTTATAATGAATTGTAAAGCGCTTATGGAAGCAACCCTTTCCAGTAAAAATCAGATTGTGATTCCACGTGAAGCCCGTAATCGTTTAGGCGTTAAACCGGGGGACAAGTTGCTGATTGTGCTACGTGGAGATGCTGTTATCATTTTAGCGAAGCCGAAAAGTTATCAAGAAGCGCTTCGAGGTCTAGCCAAGGGTTTATATTCAGAAGACTATCTGGATACGGAGCGTAACAGCTGGAGTTGACTTATCTTCGAGATTTCTTACAGCGACACCGCTGTATCGCGCTTGATACCTGTATCTTTATTTATCAAATAGAAGCAAATCCCCAATACGTCTCCGTAACGGCTGAGATTTTCAACTGGCTCGAACAAGCAGCTTGTTCAGGAGTAACGTCGGCTATCACCATGACTGAATTATTAGTCCGTCCCTACCAGGAAAGGGACAATAAGAGAGTGGATCAGTTCTACAGTTTGTTTTCCATATTCCCGAATCTGGAATGGAAAGTTCTGACGCTTGAGGTTGCTGATCTAGCCGCTCGCTTTCGTGCTGATTATCGATTGCGCACCCCGGATGCGATTCAAGCCGCGACTGCTGCCCACGCAGGGGCAACAGGTTTCTTCACAAATGATTTCTCTTTCAAGCGCATTGAGACGTTCGAGACCCTTATACTCGATACGCTTGTTAGCAATCGGGCGTAGGATAAAGAGCTGAATGTTCGGCTTGGTCCCTTTTTATACATTCACATCCTCTGCTTACTGATTTCATTCAGTTTCCCCTTGGCTATCTACAATCGTGCGCTTTATTGTAGATAGCCAAGGGGAATTATTTGGGTAAACCGACCGACCTCGTGCAGGGTACGCTTGACTTGCTCATCCTGAAGACGATCTCGCTGGAGCCGATGAATGGGTGGGCGATTGCGAAGCGGATTGCGCAGGTTTCGCAAGAGGTTCTGCAAGTGCAGCAGGGCTCGCTTTATCCGGCTTTGCACCGGCTCGAACATCAGGGTTGGATTCAAGCTGCATGGAAAGAGTCTGAAAATAATCGCCGGGCCAAATATTATTCGCTGACCGCGGCGGGGCGGAAACAGTTGAAGGCCGAACTGGACCACTGGCGGCGGCTTTCGGGCGCTATTAGCTTGGTGATTGAGGCGGTGTAGGAGGGTGGGACATGATGCGCTGGCTCCTGAGAGTTCATTCCTTTTTATATTCGGTTTTGCGGTGGCGGCAAGCGGAAACTGATCTCGGTGACGAACTCCGGTACCACATGGAGCAGGAAATCGAGAGTAATATCCGCGCAGGCATGTCACCGGAAGAAGCAAAGTATGCCGCGCAGCGCTTGACGGGTTCAATTTCTCTTTATGGGGAAGAGTGCCGGGATACTCGGGGTATTGGGTTGATTGACATATTCGTGCGCGACTTGCGTTATGCGTCGCGGACATTTCGCCGGACACCTCTGTTTACGGCATTGG
>JBJMGL010000347.1:0-13489 GCA_045807985.1 Bryobacteraceae bacterium | reverse complement strand
GGGTCTCGATAAGCTGTCGTAAGGCGGCGCTCCTCACCGATGGCTATTCCTGCAAAGCCGTTATAGGGAGGGTTGCCGAGAATGACCAGGATTTGGGCATCACGTTTGACGTGGTCGGCGGCGTCGCTTTCTTCCTTGAACTCAGGAAACAGAAATGTTTTCGGCTTACTGAGCGGTTCCCATCCTGTTAGGGCATTGGTGAGATAGATACCGGCCCGCTCGTCCTTTGCGAAATCGCCTCCGAGTTGTTGGATAAAAGCGCCGATTTGCAAGTGCGCCACGACAAATGGCGCGGTCAGCAGTTCAAATCCGAAGATGCGCTCCATAGCGGCGCGTTTGATCTCGTGCGCGAGCAGAGCTTCTTCTCCCTTTTCCCGTAAAGTCTGGACGATGCGATGGAGAACTTCTACTAGAAACGCACCGGTGCCGCAGCACGGGTCCAGCACGACCACACGCCCGTCGGCCAAGCCATCCGGCAAGCCAAGCTTTTCCCGCAATGTCCTGTCAACACGGGCAACCATGTATTGCACAATCTCACGAGGCGTGTACCAGACACCCAGTTGCTTGCGGAGATCGGGATCAAAGGCTTCTAGGAACGGTTCGTAGAAATATTGAACGGCATCCGTCTCTTGAAATGTGCGGAAAAATGCGGGTCGATCAACGCGATTGAGTGTATCGCCAGCCCAGTCCAGAATTTCGACTAGGCCTGATTCATTAAGATGCCCAGGCTCGGCCACTTCGCTGAAAAGTTTCCGAAGCACCGGGATTTTAAGATCCCAATTCGCTGTACGCCATTCAAAACGGCGCTTCGTTGACGGCAGGTTACGCCTGCTCCAGAGCACCCAAGCGGAGAAGATGCCGTAAAAAAGGGTCTGGACGAGACTGGAGCGAAAAAGGTGTTCGCCGCGTTCATCTTCGGAGGTTAATCCAAGAGCTTCCTGAAACACGCGCCGAAGCCCAGTAAGCTTTTCGGCTCCGACGCTTTCGACTTGGCGGCGGGCATCACGGGCGTAGGAGGCCAGAAGGTTCGCCACATCGCGGGGCATGGCGATTTGCGCGGATTGCAAAAAGACGCGCTTAAGATATTCGACCAGTTGCTCGCCCTTCTCCTTTGCGAGCGCTTGGGGTTGGTGGACCGCTTGCCAAAATTCGGCTTCCGTGCCCGCTAAGGAAAAGGACTCGGCTGTGGTTTGCTCACCGGCGGAGTTGGCGGTGACCAGCAGAAATTCCCGATAGGTCGTTACAAGCACCTGCCGGTAGCTATGCCAATAGCGCGCGACTTGCTTGGAATTCGCTACAGCATTGACATTTCCGGCGGCAGATTTTGCTTCGATCACGCCACGGGAAGGCTTTACACCTTCTGAGAGTTCAACTGTTGCCTTGCGGCGGAGCTGGTCTTCTGTGAAGAGTCCGCCATCAGGTATGCCCGCACCTTCGTTTTGAAGATGAATGATGCATTGAACTCGCGGCGTAATTTGTTTGCCAACGGCGTTCAGCAGATTTGCAAGCGCCCGTAGTAGGAGGTTTCTTTCACAGCAGAACCGCTGGAATGTATGTCGCGCAGCTCGCGAAAATAAATTTCCGCGATGTTCAAGAGTTTCGGCTCCGCTGGCGTTTACTCGGGTGCATCAGATGACTTTGGTCGTTAGATAGACACCGGGACAAAGGATGAATCATTGCCAAAGCGATTTCCAGTGGAATTGGTTGTGCTCCCGCACTTTGGGCAAGAGGACGCTTGGTTATAGTCGCCACTCATCTATCAGCTTACAAGAAGGGCAGCGTTATCGCACTGGGCTTGCTCCATAGGACCGTTGTCACGTCTACCTGCCGCATTCTATACTACAGTTCACGTGTACAAGCTTCACCATAGCTTCGGCCGATCGCTTTCTACGCTGCCGATGCTCGTATGATCAGTACTCTTCGCCTTCTTCTTGCGGCTACTCTGGCTTGGCATACTGCAGTGGCCCAAATCGAGGTTCCGGCCGGTACGCGCCTTTCTATCCGCCTTCGTGATCGTATTTCGAGTAAGCACTCTCAACCGGGCGATCCCGTTTCGGCCGCGCTGATTGCACCTGTTCTGATCCACGGAAAAGAGCTGATTCCTTCTGGTTTTCTCGTGCGAGGAACGGTCGTCAATCCTAGTCCGGCTCACAAACGACTGAACCATTCCGTACTGTGCCTCCGCTTTGGCGAATTAGTCGGCAAGGCAAGCCGTTCCGTTGCTTTTCAAGCCAAAGTGCTCAGCGTTGATAATGGCCGTGAGTCGGTTGACAGCCAAGGAGTGATTCATGGGTTGCGTCCGTTACGTCGACGTCCCACGGAGATTGAGGACATTCTCATGCTGGCTGCGTGCGCTCATCCCGCCGTCTTAGCGTCTTTGGAAATGGGCCGATTCATCGTGGCTGAAGAAGAAAAGCCGCGTATCACCTATGAACCAGGCGTCGAACTCTGGCTTACCCTGACGTCACCCCTTCGCCTAGCCACCATGCCGGAGCCGGAGATCCTCCGTCCCCTCTCCGTGTTGCCTTTCTCCAATCAGCTAGAGGCATTGGTGAATCATTTACCGGTGCGAACGTCAACGCCACACGGAACGCCTTCCGACTTGATCAATTTAGTGTTCCTGGGCTCCCAGGAAGCGGTGACGAACGCCTTCCTGCAAGCGGGCTGGAGGACGGCAGAAAACCTCGATCTAAAAACGGAAACAGAAACCTTCTTCGCGGTCGCCTACCACCATTCTTATCGGGAAGGTCCGGTTTCTTCCTTGCTGATGGATGGTCAGAAACCGGCACTCGTCTTCGAAAAAGAGACGAACACATTTGCGAAGCGTCATCACATTCGGATCTGGCACCAACAGCAGAATTTCGAGGGTGTACCGGTGTGGATCGGTGCAGGTACGCACGACACAGGGATCGACTTCTCGCGAAAAGCTAGAACCTTCTCGCATTCCGCTGACGGTGACATCGATGAAGAGCGTCTGAAGATCGAGAACGACCTTATCTTTACCGGAGAGGTCGCCGCCTCAGGACTGATTAACCGACCCGCCGCCCCACGATCGTTTCAAAACGCAACCGGAGACCAATTACAAACCGACGGAGCGATAGCCGTTATCCGGCTGAAATTAAATCCATGACGCGGAAGACACTTGCCTTTCCCAGCGCAGGCACACTATTGTGTTATATGCCTTCCAAGCTTGATCGACGGTCGTTCCTGCGTGGTACTGCCGCAGCTGCGGTTTTACAACCTCATGCTCTCGCGCTGGTGCAGGAGGCGGTGCAGGGTATTTCGGGGCGCCCTGCCGATACTGTTGCTCGGGACGAGGACTTCTGGTTTACGGTCCGCCATGCGTTCACCGTGGATCGCAACATGATCAACCTAAACAATGGGGGCGTGTCGCCCGCTCCGAAGGTAGTCATGGATACCGAGATCCGGTATCTGGAGATGGAAAATCTGAGCCCGTCGTACTACATGTGGAACGTGCTCGATCCCGGCGTTGAGACAGTAAGGCGGCGGCTGGCGCGGACTTTCGGGTGTGATGCCGAGGAAGTCGCCATTACGCGGAATGCCAGCGAGGGGCTTGAGACCGTGCAACTGGGAATGGATCTGAAGCCGGGTGATGAGGTGTTGACCACCAACCAGGATTATCCGCGCATGATTACGACCTGGCAGCAGCGGGAACGGCGGGACGGCATTAAGCTCAAGCAGATCACGTTTCCCGTGCCGCCTCCCAGCATGGAGTTTTTGGCCAAGCGGCTGGAGGAGAATATCACGCCGCGAACGAAGGTAATCCATATCTGTCACATCACAAACCGGACCGGCCAGATCTTCCCGGTGAAGGCAATCTGCCGGATGGCCCGGGCGCGCGGCATTGAGACCATAGTAGATGGAGCGCATGCCTTTGCGCAGTTCCCGTTCAAACACGAAGACCTGGATTGCGATTACTATGGAACATCACTGCACAAGTGGGTGCTGGCACCGATCGGCACCGGGATGCTGTATGTTCGCAAAGAGAAGATTGCCAAGATCTGGCCGCTGATGGCGGCGCCGGACTCGATGCGCGAGAACATTCGCAAGTTCGAGGAGATTGGCACACATCCGGCATCGCAACGTAATGCGGTGACGGAGGCGTTGAACTTCCATGAGAGCCTGGGGGCCGAGCGGAAGGCGGAGCGCTTTCGCTATCTGCGGAAGCGGTGGTCCAACCGGCTGCGGCCTCTGCCCGGCGTGAAGATTCTGAACAGCGAGGACCCGGAGCAGTCATGCGCCATTGGCTTTTTGAGCGTGAATGGTTTCGATGCGCCCAAGCTGAGCAGCTTCTTGTGGGAGAAGCACCGGATCTGGACCGTGAGCATCGTCACTCCGGGGGAGTATCAGGGGCTGCGCATTACTCCGAATGTCTATACCACGCTGGAAGAAGTAGACACATTTGCTGATGTAATGGAAGGGATCATCAAACGAGGCAAATTGGCATAAGTGCTGGGGTTGGAAGGATCTGGTAATGGATAAGATCTCAAAATCGAAAATCCTTAATAGGCGGAGTTTCGCGGCAACGCTGGCTTCCGTAACAGGAGCAGGCACGCTGCTGGGCCGGCAGGCAAATCCGCCCACGCCTGTCAACTCGCCGACACCCCAACCTCCTCAAAATGCCAATGCGAGCCCACAAAACACCAGTACTCCAGCTAAGCGCAGGCTTTCTCCGGAAGTTCCGCCCTTTGGAGAAAAAATCGAGTTTACGCGGAAACCCGTGGCTGCTAAAGTCCAGGCTTTCCCCGCCGAGCAGGTTCGGCTTCTTCCCGGCGTCTTCAAGCAATGCCAGGACGCCAATCTCGGATATGTGAAACGGCTGGACGCTGACCGGCTTCTCCATAACTTTCGCGTGAATGCCGGTTTGCCCTCTTCCGCGCAGCCGCTAGGCGGTTGGGAGAAACCGGATTGCGAGTTGCGAGGGCACTTTGTGGGCCATTACCTTTCCGCCTGCGCACTCCTGTATTCGTCTACCGGCGACAAAGACGTCAAAACGAAAGGCGAATACATTGTTCGTGAATTGGCGAAGTGCCAAGAGAAGCTGGGCGGCGGTTATCTCAGCGCTTTTCCCCTCGAATACTTTGACCGGCTGAACGCCCGCACTAAGGTCTGGGCTCCGTTCTATACCATCCACAAAATCATGGCTGGCATGTACGACATGCACGGGCATTGTGACAGCAAGCAAGCGTTGGATGTGCTGAAAGGGATGGCAAATTGGGTCGATAACTGGAGCGCTCCCATTCCCGAGCCGCACATGCAAGACATTCTCAACACGGAATACGGCGGCATGAATGACGTGCTTTACGACCTCGCCGCCCTCACCGGAGAAGATCGCTATACAATCATTGGCGACCGCTTTACCAAGAAGAAGTTTTTCAACCCGCTCGGTCTGCGCCGTGATGAGCTTCGTGGCTTGCATGTCAATACTCACATTCCGCAAGTGATCGGAGCAGCGCGCCGCTATGAAATCAGCAGCGACGAAAGATTTCATGATGTGGCGGATTTCTTCTGGTGGGAAGTGACAAGCGCGCGTGCGTACGTCACTGGCGGCACAAGTAACGGCGAGGCGTGGCTGGTGGAACCTCGCCGCCTGGATGCCGAGTTGAAACGGGGCTCGAACACCACCGAAGACTGCTGCGCGTACAACATGCTGAAGTTGACTCGGAAGCTGTACCAATGGACAGCCGATCCGCGCTACTTCGATTACTACGAACGAACCTTACTGAACCACCGGATCTCTGCTATTGATCACGAGACCGGCGCTACCCAATATTACCTTTCCCTTTCTCCCGGAGCGTGGAAAACCTTCAACACGGAAAACGATTCCTTCTGGTGCTGCACCGGCACCGGCGTGGAAGAGTTTGCCAAGCTGAACGACAGCATCTACTTCCATGACGACAGCGGCGTCTATGTCAATCTGTTTGTCCCTTCGGAACTCCATTGGAGCGATGGGAATATCCAACTGCGCCAGGAAACCAACTTTCCGGAATCACCATCGACCACTTTGACTATTACTGCGGCTCCGTCCGCCGTTATGCCACTCCATCTGCGCATCCCATCGTGGGCGGACACTAATGCCCTCGTAAAGATCAATGGAAAAACGATTGACACTGTGCCGAGTCCAGGCAGCTATCTGACGCTGAGGAGAAAATGGAAGAATGGCGACCGGGTGACGATGGAACTGCCTATGCGTTTGCATATCGAGACAATGCCCGACGCGCCCACAACCCAGGCTATTCTTTACGGGCCGCTCGTTCTGGCTGGCAAGCTCGGCGTGGAGGGCTTAACGAAGGAAATGACTTTTGGCCCAATGGGACCGGATCTGCATCATCATCCGATAGATGTGCCGACCTTCCGGGCTGCCAGCGCCGATCCGCACTCATGGATCAAGCCGGTTTCGGGAGAGCCGCTCACCTTTCGGACCAGCGGACAGACCAAGGATGTTACGCTCATTCCGTTTAATCGGACATTCGGCGAACGCTACTCAATCTACTGGACGGTCGCTTAGGGCCTCTGTTCGCTTCGTGAATGCCCCACTGAAAAGGATCACGCTCGTCCAGTATGAGAGTGGCTTCAGAGGTGATAAAAGCCGATCCCTTGATGTGCGGATAAACAACGCCGTCCCGCACCGTAATTGATCCCTCAAAGGTGCTGCCGATTAAACTTTCCTGACGCCAGATCTGTCCTTCCCGCAGCTTACCCGCGGCATAAAGACAAGCCAGCTTGGCGCTTGTGCCGGTCCCGCAGGGAGACCGGTCATAGCTTTTGCCCGGACATAAAACGAAATTTTTGCTATCCGCTCCCGGTACGGTCGGCGGCCCATATAATTCGATATGATCGATCTCACCGTCATCGTCGCCTGTAATACCGGCGCGTGTGAGCGCCTGCCGAATGCGCCAGGCGTAATCAGTAAGACGGTCAAGATTTACTAGGGAAAGCTCAAATGGGCAGTTGTTCGTAAGAAAAAACCAGTTACCTCCCCAGGCTACATCCCCCGTCACTACGCCAAAATCTTCCACTGCGACCGAGACATCCGTTGCTGACCGGTAGCTCGGAACATTGGTGACCGTCACCTCGCCCGTTTCGTGCAGCCGAGCGTCTATGATTCCTACCGGCGTCTCAATACGGTGAAGGCCGGAGTCTATTCTTCCTAAATAGGCCAGCGCAGCAACCAAGCCGATTGTTCCATGGCCGCACATTCCCAAATAGCCGACGTTGTTAAAAAACATGACGCCCGCCGAGCACGACGGGTCTACAGGTTCACACAGCAGCGCCCCGACAACGGCATCCGCACCGCGCGGTTCATTTACAATCGCCGAACGGAAATGATCGTAGCTTTCCCGAAATCTGGATAAGCGTTCAGCGAGTGAGCCATGACCGAGCGGTGGGCCACCATCGATCACCACGCGAGTAGGCTCTCCGCCCGTGTGCGAATCAACAATATGGATTCGGTAGCTCTTCTTCACAAGATAGAATACATGATTGTATACAGTGAATGGGCGTTCGTTCGATGCCATCGTCGTGGGGGCTGGCATTGTAGGAGCGGCGTGCGCCAACGAACTCGCCAAGACAGGCTTGCACGTTGCTATTTGCGAGCGGAACGATTATTCAGGCGGTGGAGCGACAGCGGCAGGCATGGGCCATCTAGCCGTGATGGATGATTCCGAGGCACAATTCGCGCTGACCGCCTATTCACAAGAGTTATGGCGCGAACTTTCCGGCGAACTGCCAGCGGACGCAGAATACTTGCCATGCGGGTCCCTGTGGGTGGCTGCGGATGCCGAAGAGTTTGAGGAAGCGGAAGGCAAGTATCGGTTCTATTCGGAGCGCAACATACCCGTTGAAATTCTCGATGGCCGGCAGGTCGCTGAGGCGGAGCCTCACCTTCGGCCTGGATTGGCGGGAGCGCTCTTGATGTCCGCCGATAGCGTCTGCTATCCGCCTTGTGCGGCGCGCTACTTAACTGAGCGGGTTGTAGCTGAGGGAGGAAAGGTCTTTTTTGACACGCCTGTCATCGACGTGTCCAATACCGGCGTAAAAACGAAAGACGGATCTTTTCTTCCAGCAGGATTTACGATTCTTGCAACAGGGACTGAGATCACCAAGTTGAATCCCGAGATCGAGGTTCGTCCCCGCAAGGGCCATCTCGTGATTACCGACCGGTATCCGGGCTTTCTCCGGCATCAATTGATTGAACTCGGTTATCTCAAGAGCGCCCATGCGAGCCATGCGGATTCGGTCGCTTTCAATGCACAGCCGAGAGTTACCGGACAGATTCTGATCGGATCGTCGCGCCAGTTTGGAGCGGAAGATCCGGCTACTGAGCCGCACATGCTGCGTAAGGTGCTCGCCCGGGCTATTGAGTACATGCCCGGACTAGAAAACCTGTCTGTCATTCGAAGCTGGACAGGCTTCCGGGCCGCCACGCCCGACAAGCTTCCTTTGATCGGTCGCTGCCCAAGCTTTGACAGGGTTTATCTGGCAACAGGGCATGAGGGCCTCGGTATTTCCGCTTCACTTGCCACCGCTCGACTTCTGGCAGACGAAATTCTGTGCCGACCTTCTCAAATTTCACGAACACCGTACGACCCGAGCAGGAGTTTCGTGCCGCATGCCTGAGAAACTTGACATTCAAATCAACGGCAAACAGATGCAAGTGCCTGCCGGAGTGAGTGTGGCGGCTGCGATTTGGCTTTCCGGACAAACCAGCTTTCGCGCTTCCGTTACCGGCGAGCCAAGAGCGGCACTGTGCGGAATGGGTACCTGCTTTGAGTGCCGAGTAACCATTGACGGCCACCCTAACTGCCGCAGTTGCCAGATCGCAATCCATAACGGGATGGTGATTGAAACATCGTGACAAACATTTTGCCGCCCGAAGCTTTGGGTCCTGATGTTCTGATCGTCGGTGCTGGTCCGGCGGGTATCGCTGCCGCCGTGAGAGCCCACGAGAGCGGTGCTCGCGTTCTGATTGTGGATAATAATCCGAAAGCTGGTGGGCAGATCTGGCGCGGCGGGGAACGTGTACATGCTCCATCGCAATCGGGCCGTTGGTTTGCGCGATTGGCAACAACGGGTATTCCAGTTCTCACGTGTACTCAGGTCATTTCCGCTGTTGGCTCTTCCCGAACACTACTGGTTGAGACTCCCGACCAAAGCCTGGAACTCCGTTTTCGGAAATTGGTGATCGCCACCGGAGCGCGAGAAGTTTTTCTCCCCTTTCCGGGTTGGACACTTCCCGGCGTTATGGGAGTTGGGGGGTTACAGGCGTTGGCGAAGTCCGGGCTGCCGGTGGCACGAAAATCAATTGTTATGGCGGGCAGCGGGCCTTTGCTGCTAGCGGTGGCCGCTCATCTTCGGAAGACTGGCGCTCACGTCAAATTGATTGCTGAGCAGGCAACGCGAGAGGTGGTCACGCAATTTGCTTTCGGCCTCCTCAACCACCCTGCGAAAGTTTTGCAGGCCTCAACCCTGCGCTTTTCTCTGGCCGGGATTCCGTATCGGTTCGGCTGTTGGGTCGAAGCCGCGGAAGGAAACGGTCGCGTGGACTGCCTACGGCTTCGCCAAGGGCAAAAAACCTGGAATGAAACCTGCGACTATGCCGCCGTCGCTTACGGATTGTATCCCAACTGTGAGGTTGCTTCTTTGCTCGGTTGCCGGATACAAGAAACGGCTGTTGTCGTCAATGAATGGCAGCAGTCATCCATTGATCACGTCTATTGCGCGGGCGAGTGTACAGGCATCGGCGGCGTTGATCTTTCGCTTATCGAAGGCGAAATTGCCGGTTACGCAGCGTGCGGGAAATATGACCTTGCCCGACGCTTGTTCAGGAAACGCGATAATGCCCGAAGATTTGCTGACAAGCTGAACAAAGCCTTCGCGCTCCGCGAGGAACTGAGAGCGCTCCCTCAGACAGACACCCTGATTTGCCGCTGCGAAGACGTAAGCTATGGGAAGCTGAAGAACATGCCATCGTTCCGCGCCGCGAAGCTACACACGCGCTGCGGCATGGGGCCCTGCCAGGGGCGTATTTGCGGACCAGCGGCGGAGTTCCTTTTCGGATGGCGGACGGAATCCATACGGCCGCCCGTTTTTCCAGCACGTATCGGCAGTTTAATCATCGACGAAACCGCTTGCAAGGAGACAGCACCCATACGGCAATGAAAAAAATGACATGGCGGGGAGTGATTCCCGCAATCACAACGCCCTTTAATGAAGATCTCTCGATCGATCACGTTTTTTTGGCTGAACACTGCCGTTGGCTGATCGAGAACGGATGCAAGGGAGTTGTCGCGCTAGGCTCCTTAGGCGAAGGTGCAACGCTTACCGCCAGCGAGAAAATCCAAGTTCTCGAAACCTGCTTAAAAGCTATCGGGGACCGCGCTTATGTGATCGCAGGAATCTCCTCCTTAAGCACGGCGGAAGCTGCCTCGATTGCTCAATCGGCGGGGGCAGCCGGCTGCCACGGCCTGATGGTTTTGCCTCCCTACGTCTATATAGGTGATTGGCGGGAAATGAAGGCGCACGTCACCGCAATTCTGTCGGCGGCCAATCTGTCATCCATGCTGTACAACAATCCCATCGCGTATACGACGGATTTTCTCCCGGCTCACGTGTACGAACTGTTGCGGGAACATCCAAATCTTCACGCCATCAAGGAGTCGAGCGCGGACGTTCGGCGCGTGACGGCGCTACGCGCCATTGCGGGAGATCGCCTCCAAATCTGCTGCGGCGTGGACGATGTGATTGTTGAAGCAATTTACGCGGGCGCGGTGGGCTGGATCGCCGGTTTGGCCAACGCGTTCCCACGCGAGTCAGTTCAACTCTTTGAACTGGCCGAGAGTGCAAAAAAGCAGGAAGCCTTTGATCTTTACCGCTGGCTTCTTCCTCTTCTCCGCATGGATACGGTTCCAAAGTTCGTTCAACTAATCAAGCTCGTGCAGGAAGAAGCGGGCATGGGCAACCAGCGCGTTCGCCCGCCACGGCTAACGCTTACGGGTAATGAGTTGTCCGAAGCAAAAAAAGTAATAGCCGACAGTCTGGCAACACATCCACTCCGGGTATTGTCAACTTGATGCGCCATCCATTTGCCTCAATCGTATTTCAGGGCCTGAACCGGATCAACCACCATTGCTGCGCGTGCTGGTAAATATGTGGCGAGCAACCCTGTTCCCAATAAACCGATCGCCACGGCTACGAACGTGAGTGCGTCCGTTGCTGAAACCTCCAATAAGACGCTGCTGAGGGCACGAGTCGCTGCCAGAGCCAAACACGAGCCGATGACAATGCCGGTCCCTATAAGCGCGAGCGAGTGGCGCATTACAGTTTTCAGCACAGCCGCCCTGCCCGCGCCTAGCGCCATGCGTATCCCAATTTCATGGGCTCGCTGCGCGACAGCGTAGGCGACCACTCCATACAGTCCGGAGAAGGCGAGCACCAAGGCCAATATGCCTGCGATGCCAAAGAGCACGCCCGACAGGCGCATTGTGAATGTGGCAAACTCAAGCGACTGGCGCATGCTGCCGGTTTCAAAAAGTGCGAGGCGCGGGTTTAGCTGACGGATGACGGTGCGAAACTCCCGAGTAAAGGCAAGGGGATTGCCCACCGTGCGGACAACGAAAACGGCGTGGCCGATATAGCTCTGCTGTATCGGCTGGTAAAGGAACGGAGTCGGTTCCTCGCCCAGGGTCTTGTACTTGCCAGTCTCCACAATTCCGGCCACGTGAACAACTCTTGCGCTGCCCCTTTCCTTGATGGTTAGCTGTTTGCCAATCGCATTCTCGCCTTTCCACATTTGCCGGGCCATGGCTTCATTGATCACGACAACGGGCTGTGATTTTAGGGTGTCGGCCCAGGTGAAGTCACGCCCAGCCAGCAGATGCGTTCCGAGGGTATGAAAGTAACCAGGTGCGACGGTTGCGACTGAGATGGGCCATCCGGGCAGGCCTTTCGGCGCATTGACTCCGGGCACATCCACGATGACTCCCATCTCAATCTGACCAAGGGGCAGGTGATCTGTCAGAGAAACGGACCGCACGCCCGGTAGGGAAGCTACTCTGTCCATGGCTGTCCGAAAGAACTGAAGTCCCGCGGCATCGGAATATTCGTTCGGACGCAGTTCGACACTCGCTACAAATACACCGTCGGGGTCAAAACCCGGTTTGATCGTGCGAGCGCCCTGCAGGCTTCGCAAGCAGAGGGAACCGGCAACTAATAAAACCATGCAAATCGAAACTTGCGCGATCACCAGAGCGCTGCGAGTTCGAGATCGCCCCTGCACGGCACCGTGCCCTCCTGCCTTCATTGTTTCGACGACATCCACCTTTGTGCCACGAAAGGCTGGGAGCATTCCGCAAATGAAACCGGTTACAACCGAAATCCCGAAGACAAACAGCGCGACGCGCCAATCGGGATTGACATCAATTTCTAAAGGTAATGTGGCAGGCCGGAGGGTCAGGACCATCGGAGCTGCAAAAGCAGCCAGCCCGTAGGCCACTGCACCGCTGAGAATAGCGAGCAGAATGCTTTCATGGAATGTTTGCCACATCAGGCGCTTCCGACTGGCTCCCAGTGCGGAGCGTACGGCCAATTCACGGCTTCGGCTCGATGCTCGGGCGAGCAGAACGTTGGCCGCATTCGCGCAGCCGATCAGCAGGACCAAGATCATGACGACCATGAGCAGTGCCGCGAAGAGGGCGACGAGTTTTCGGACTGGGCCGGGCGTCAGTGTCGCTTGAAAAGTTGCGCCGGTCGTGTCCCGGTTGGTGTCGGGATAGGCTGCGGCTAGCTGGTTACCGAGAAAATGAATGTTGGCTTGCGCCGTTTTTGAGCTCTCGCCTCCTTTGAGTCTGGCGAGGCCGATAAGCCAATGAATGTGACGCTCTGTTGGATCCATGTGGAAGCCGATTTGTCCTGCGTCCCTCATCGGCACCCATACGTCAACACCCATGCCGCCCAGAATGCTGCTCGCCCCTGTTGGCGCTACGCCTAGTATGCGAAGCGCGTGGCCGTTCAGGTTCCATACGCTTCCCACCAAGGAAGGCTCCCCTCCCAAGCGCTGCCATAACGAGGCGCTGATTACAACGCTGGGATCTTCTCCTTTGTTTGTAAAGAAGCGTCCGAGCACCGGCCGAAAACCGGCGACGCCGAAGAAGTTCTCTGAGACGACATGAGCGCGCAGGTCCTGGGCCTCGCTGTTGTGAACCCAACTGACTTTCTGGGCCTCCGGCACGAATCCCGCTACTTCACTGAAGGCGCTGTTGTGGTCCCGGTAATAGGCGAAATCGGGGTAGCTCAGCGTGAGATAGGGCATGAAGGCATTTTGCGCTTTGATGCGGTGATGCCAGATCTCAATCAGCCGATCTGATTTAGGCACGGGAAGCGGGCGGAGCAGCAGGGCGTTTACGAAGCTGAAGACCGTCGCGCTTGCGCCAAGCCCGATGGCGAGGGACAGGATGGCCACGGAGGACGT
>JBJMGL010000346.1:0-14363 GCA_045807985.1 Bryobacteraceae bacterium | reverse complement strand
GAACTGTGCCGCGATCCACTCACGTGCCGCGCCAATGCCGTGCGCCGGATCGTTCGTAGTGGAATAGATGTTCCGTGTACCGAAGCTTTCGAGCTTCTTTTCGATTTCGGCGATTCGATCCGCTGAGATTTCGGAAACGACCGTCTGGATCTCCGGGTTAATCGATTGCGGAGGAGCAGCCGCGAAGCTGTAGCCAGCGCTTGTAAGAAGTAGGATAAGAGTCCATCGGAGTACGAATGCCATGTATTTACCGTGATGACGTTTATGCTTTGTTTCAGTCCTATCGAAGACAATCAGCATCAGGGTTGCAATTTTGTTTTGGTTCGATTGGTTTGATGGTTGCTCGGCGAGCGGGATTAGATGCCCCCCGTTTTTCCAGGTCTGCGAACATACGATCAATATCGTAATCAAATTGCGCGGCGTACGCTTCCCGGAACGCGTGCAACTCATCTAAAATTTCATCACTGGTGACGGTTTTCCATGAGTTCTTCAGGGGTGCAGATGATTGGGGGTCTGTAGCCATAAACTTGAATGATTTTGTAAATTGAGCGTTGCAATATCACGTTTGCGATGTACTTGAAATTCCAAGTTAACAAAAAGTCACACCCATATACGCTGGCTAAGGCAATGTGCGTAGCATCTGCTTCTGCTTTTTAGGGAAGCGGTCCAGTAGGATCAATAAGTTGCTTCGTTAAGCTTATTGCTCGCAGATTAGCTTCAAAGTCTCGGCGCAAGACAGTATTTCCAGCCGACTGCGAACAGCATCGCCATGACCGGAGCAGCATTCTGTATACACAATATCTGAAACAAAGCAAACTGCGTCCTATTGCGTTCCCACCACACGGCTTGTAAGCTGCCGATGAGCTGTATTAGGATCGTTGCTGAAGCGGTCCTGGAGTGCGGTTGATAAATAGCTGATAAACGAAGTTTCAAGGTAAACGCGTGCTTGTTCGTTCACTCTATCGCACCCTTGGATTTCTTAACCCTGCGCTAACGCCGGTTCTGCCTCCCGATTGGGTTCCACTATCGTCTCGCGTACTCGTCGCCCTTGGTCTGTTTCCTTGAATTTTACGGAGACCAGTTTTGAAATGCCTGGTTCCTGCATGGTTACGCCGTACAAAGATTGCGCGGCTTCCATCGTTCTTTGAGAGTGCGTAATTACGATGAATTGTGTCTGCTCGGCCATGGCCCGTAGAAGTTTGGTCAGCCGTTCGATGTTGGGCTCGTCGAGCGGCGCGTCCACTTCGTCCAGAATGCAGAAAGGGCTGGGCGTGTACTGGAAAATAGCCATCAACAAAGCCATAGCCGTCAAGGATTTTTCGCCGCCTGACAGCAGCAGAACGCTTTGCAATCTTTTGCCGGGAGGCGAGGCGACGATGTCGATACCCGATTCGGCCAGATTTCCTTCATCAGTCAAGCGCATTTCGCCGGTACCGCCGCCAAATAGCGTCTTGAACATCTCCCGAAAGTTTGCATTGATGGCGGTGAATGCCTCGCCAAACCTCCTTTGTGACTCAATATCGATTTCGCTGATGGCTTTTTCCGTGTCGCGGATCGAATCGAGCAGATCCTGGCGTTGAGCAGTCAGAAATTCCTGGCGTCCTTGCGCTTCTTCGAACTCTTCCAATGCCTGTGGATTAACTGGCCCGAGAGCTTCGATCTTGCGCCGCACCTCGGCATATTTGCTCTCCAACTGGGGCAACATGTATTCATCCGCCAGTGTTTCAGCGACATCGGCTAATTCGCTGAGCGGCTTCCCTAGTTCCTTTCGGCTTGTTTCATCCAGATGCTGCAAATCGGATTCCACGCGCGCGATAGCGACTTGCAGTTCCGATCGCCGTTCCTGCGCCACTTGCGCCTGCCCTCGAAAGCTCTTTAGCTCTTCTTCGAGCGCCGCTAAGCGGCTGCGCAGCGCACCTTCGTGTTCCGCCAGCTGTTTTACTTGCGCGTCGCTTTGGGCAATCCATTCGGTAAATTCGGAAAGCCTATGCGCTTCTTCGGCATTGCTTTGGAGAAGATGCGTCCGTTCCGCTGTTAACCGCGCAGTTTCGCGTAGAAGGTTTGCCCTTCGATTCGTCAGATCCTGCACTTGTGTTTGCAAGCGGATTTTGTGCGCCCCTGCCGAACGCTGGCGCTCCTCGATGCTGGCCAAATTGGCGCGAAGTGCTGCATGCTCCTCGCCTGCTTGCGCCACGGCCGCCCGCAAATCGCTCAAATCCTCCCGTGCTGCTTCGAGATGGTCTTCCCCATCTGCCCGCGCCTGCTCCAACCGGTTTAGCGCTTCACCGTCACTCGCGAGAATACTTTGAAGCTTCACACCATCATGAGCTAAGCGGTCTAGCTCCAGCCGGGCATGGGAAAGGCGTGACTGCGCGCGGCTCCGTTCCTCGTCCAATTTGCGGCTTTCATGATCGAGCGCCAGCACATCTTTTTCTTGCGCCTGCTGTTTGCTCCGCAAGGACTCTTGTTGCTCCGCCAGGCTTGCAAGGATGCTCTCCAGATCCGCAAGGTCCTTTTGTGCGGTTTCCAGCTCGGCTTTCTTGGCCTTTTCCCCCTGCGATACTTCGCGCAGCTCACGCTTGAGCGCCAGCGGACCTACGCCCGTTTTTTTGCCGCCGCTTACGGCACGGCCATGATAATTTACGCCATCGCGCGTGAGAAACCAGCAATGCGGAAACTGTTGGGCCAGTTGACAGGCGCGGTGGCGGTCGTCTACTACGTAAGTATCTTTAAGGCGATGCAGCATCCCAAGCGGCATATTCACCAGGCCATTGGTCAGCCGCAGGGCGTCCGTTAAACGCTGCCATACTCCGTCTTCCACGCTTGGCTGCGGCAAATCGCGAGTGGTTTCTTCGGCTGTGTTGCCTTCGACCAGAAACGTGGCCCGGCCATCCAGGTCGCTGCGGATCAGGTCAATGCCGCGCTCCGCATCCGCCCAGCCTTTTACGACAACGTACTCCAGTTCGTCGTGTAAAAACTCTTCGACGGCTTTCTCCAGTTGCGGATCAACTTCCAGAAAGTCGGCCAGCACACCGATGGGCTCGAGGTTTTGCGCCTTACCCTTTTCCACTGCTGTGAACAGCCGCTTGACGGTTTCGGTGGTGTAGCTATGGTGGTGAATGACTTCTTCGAGCGAGTCCCGGCGCGCTTTGATCCGTGAATATTCACCGTGCAACCCGTCAAGCATACGGCGAGTTTCGTTCAGCGCCAGGCGGTTCCCCTGTAGTTCTTCCTCCACGCTCTTGCGCTGGCTGATAATAGAGGCCAGTTCAGATTGTTGCCATTGCAGCCGCTCCGATAATTGGGTTTTTACGCCCGTGATCCGCGCGAGGTCACTTTCCGATTGCTGTTCTTCGTTTTTGGCTCGGGTTTGTTCCCGTTCCGCTGACGCCAACTGTGCCTCTGTTTGCGTCATCCGGTTCTTGATGCCCGCAGCTTCGCCAAGCAATCTCAATACGGTCTGCCGCGCCGCTTCTAGCGCGCGTTCCCCTTCGGCCAGTTCGTTCTGGGCTTCGGCGCGTTCAGCCGCTTTGGCATTCAGTTCTTCCCGTGCGCTCGCGCCCTCGTTTTGGAGGATTTCCAACTCACCGGTCTGGATTTCCAGCTCACGCCAACGCTCCGCTGCCTGCTGTTCCAGGATGTACGCTTCCTCTTCGCCCGAACCGACGCGCTTTTCAATGCTCTCAACCTGCCTGGTCTGGTAGTCGATTTTTCCACGGGTGCGCTCCAGCTCCAGGTGCAAGTCGGCCAGTTTTTTCCGTTCGGCCGTGAGCGCCTGTTCCGTTTCGTAGGAGGATTCCAGCACGCCCGTCTGATCGGCTTCACGCTCCAAAATGGCTGTCTGTGTCCCTTCCAGTTCCTCCAGCACTGCCCGGAGGTCGGCCGTAAGTTGCGCCAGTTGGCTTTGAAGCAGGCGGAATCGAGCTGACAAGACCTGTCGAAGTACTATTGCTCCTTCCTCTTTCAGTTCAGAGAAACGCTTGGTTTTAGCGGCCTGGCGTTTGAGAGAGTTCACCTGCCGGTTGACCTCTTCCAGAATGTCGAAGACACGCGACAGATTTCCCTTGGCGCTCTCCAGCTTAGCTTCGGCCAGCCGCTTGCGCGTTTTAAATTTAGTGATGCCCGCCGCTTCTTCGATGACGTTCCGGCGGTCCTGGGGTTTGTTGCTGAGGATTTGACCAATGCGGCCTTGCTCGATGATGGCGTAGCTTTCTGGCCCTAGTCCGGTTCCTAGAAACAGGCCCTGTATGTCGCGGAGACGGGCCAGCTTTCCGTTAATGAGGTACTCGCTATCGCCGGAGCGGTAGAGCCGCCGCGTGATGGTGATCTCGCCTACGTTTTCGGCTGCCTTAACCACATCGGCTTTCATCGGCTTGGGTTCCCGTTCTTGGGCCTCAGCTTCGGCACCGGTGGATTCTGGTTGCTCTTGACTATTTTGCGTTTCGGGTGCTTTCACGGCAGAGGCAGCATTGGCAAGCGCAAGAACCACTTCGTCTGGTATCAGCGTCATGGTAACTGACGCCATGCCAAGCGCCTTTCTCTCTCTCGTGCCCGAGAAGATAACATCCTCCATGCGGGTACCCCGGAGGCTTTTTGCCGATTGTTCGCCAAGAACCCAACTGATGGCATCGCTCAGGTTTGATTTACCGCAACCATTCGGTCCCACGACGGCAGCAATGCCGCTGCCGTTAAACTTCATCTCCGTGCGGTCATAAAATGACTTGAAACCTTGAATCTCAACACGCTTCAGCTTAAGCAATAAACACTTCCTTGCCTATATGTTTTAAGTAACCGTTTTAAAAACCTATAATATCGAGCTTCGGAGCGGCTCGTAAAAATAACATCGCACTGGTAATTGGTTTTGCCGCGATCGGGCCTGCATCTAACAAACGAGACATGCCTTATGTGACGAACCGGGGCGCTAGGCTGTACTGGGAAGAGCATGGCGATGGTCCGCCGGTTTTACTCATTATGGGCCTTAGCTTCACCCTGGAGATGTGGTTCCGTGTGGTGCCGCACCTGACGAAATCGTACCGCGTGATTTTGTTCGATAACCGCGGAATCGGCAGGAGCGATGTGCCGAGAGGCCTATACACAATACGGACCTTGGCGAGTGATGCTGAGGCGGTTCTGGATGCTGCGGACGTGGCGGCTGCTCATGTCGTGGGCGCTTCCATGGGGGGCATGGTGGCGCAGGAACTTGCGTTGCGTTCTCCCGAGCGGGTGCTCAGTTTGATGCTTGGCTGTACCAGCTATAGCGGCCTGTTTAGCAGATGGCCGAATTTCCGAAAAGGTCCGAGGGACATTGCCTGGCTGCGCGCTAGCCGCCTTCAGCGCGAACGAGCCATGCGCCATATGCTGTACGCAGCTGGCACTCTCGAGGAGTTGATTGAAGAAGATATTCAGGTGCGCTGCCAGTGTAACTGGAATTACAAAGGCGTATTGAGTCAGTTAGCCGGTATTTTACTGTGGAGTTCATACAGCCGTTTGCCTTCCATTAAGGCACCTACCTTAGTGGTCCATGGCGCGGAGGACCATATGCTTCCTCCCCAAAATGGCCGGATTGTCGCGTCGCGCATTCCTGGTGCCCGCTTCGAGTTGATTGCCAACGCCGGTCATATTTTGATGACCGACCAGCCGGAAACCACGATTCGGCACCTGTTGCGGTTTCTCCAACAGGTAAGCGGGAATCAGAAGAGTCAGAGCGCCGGAATCGCCGCTCATGCGAATGAGGATATTTAAGTGTTCAGCGAGCAGCGGCCCCGGCTGGCTTATCGGTTAATGCTGCCACACCCGGCAGTTCGATGCCGGCCAGGAATTCCAAAGATGCGCCGCCGCCCGTGGATACATGCGAAATCTTATCAGCGAGCCCAGCGGTCTTGATTGCTTTCTCCGAGTCGCCGCCGCCGACGACCGAAACAGCTCTTGATTCCGCCACGGCATTGGCAAGCGCAAAGGTTCCCTTGTCGAAGGGGGGCATTTCAAAAATGCCCATGGGACCGTTCCAGATGACAGTTTTGGCTTCCGAAATCAGCTGCGAGTACCGCTTTACGGTTTCCGGCCCTATGTCCACGCCAATCTGATCGGCACTGATCCGTTCAACCACCTCATTGGCCGCGTCCGCTTTAATTTCCCGGACTACCACATGATCGGTTGGCAAAAGGATTTTGTTTCCAGAACTTTTCAGGAGTTGAGCCGCCAGCTCGATTTTCTCCTCCTCCACTAAGGATTTGCCGGTCGTTTCTCCCTTAGCCCTTAGGAAGGTATACGCCATGGCTCCGCCAATCAGCAAATGATCGACAATCTTCAGCAGATTTTCAATCACTTCGATTTTATCCGAGACTTTCGCTCCTCCAAGCAGTGCTATGCAGGGCCGCTCGGGATGGGTTGTGACCCTGGTGAGCCACTCGATTTCTCCATCCATCAGAAATCCGGCAGCGGCCAAGGGCAGATATGACACCATCCCTACCGTCGAGGCGTGAGCGCGGTGCGCGGTGCCGAACGCATCATTCACATAGAGATCAGCTAGGGAAGCCAGCCGCTTCGAGAATTCAGGGTCATTTGCTTCTTCTTCAGGGTGGAAACGAAGATTTTCCAGCAGCAGCACTTCTCCGGATTTTGGCTTCATGGCTGCTACCTCTGATCCGACGCAATCGGGCGCGATATTAACTGGCTTGCCTAAGAGTTCCCTTAATCGGGCCGCAACGGGAGCTAAACTCATTTCGGGATTCGGTTTACCTTTAGGTCTTCCTAAGTGGCTTCCTAGAATGACTGCCGCACAGTGTTCGATTGCATACTGGATCGTAGGCAATGAAGCTCTGATTCGTTTATCGCTTGTGATCTCCTTGCCGCCTGGCCCGAGAGGCACGTTGAAATCAACCCGGATAAAGACTGTCTTATCTTTTAGGTCGAGATCTCGAATCGACATTTTTGCCATGCAGCCATTGTAGGCAAGCAGGCAAGTGCAGATATTAAATAGCTGGTTAAGTTTTGGGAAGAACCCCCTAAAAAGGACTGAAGAAACTTTTGTTTTATGCCGAATAGTACTTTAGGTGAGCTTAAGGTTTATACCTAAAAATTTACAGCTAGAGAAAACTAGGATCTTCGCACTATAATCCAAGCAATACTTCAGGTTCTAGGGCTTGGGGTACGAAAGTACCGATTTCTAGCCTGGTGAGGAAAATTGATGTCAACACAACCGATTCGCGTTTTAATTGCCGATGGCCAGCCCATTGTGCTGGAAGGTTTACGAAGCGTTTTAAGCCAGTACCCGAGCATTCAGCTCATTGGAGAAGCCGCGGACGGTATAGAGGTTATTGAAAAAGCCATTCATCTGGAACCTGATATCATTTTGCTCGACTTCAAGCTCCCGCGCGTGGACGGACTCGCTATCCTGCGTAGTATTCAGGCCCGTGCTCCCCGTACTAAGGTGCTTATGTTTGCCTCTTCCGAAAGCAAGGATGACTTTGTGGAGGCTATGAAGCTTGGCTGTTCAGGCATTCTGCTGAAAGAAGTGCCTACTTCGCTGATTGAAAAAAGCATTCAGCGGGTACAGGCAGGAGAAATCTGGTTGGATTCAAATACAACCGCCGCCGTGATCCGGCATTTTGCCTCTCCCAAGGATTTTCCCGCAGCTCATATTCCGAGCGGCGGCGGCAGTAATAAATCCTCTCGCGAACGCGCGCAACTCAGCCAGCGTGAGCGCGAGATCATTATTCTCATTGCGCAAGGTTACAAGAACAAAGAAATTGCTGAGAAAATGTTTATCACTGAGCAAACGGTGAAAAACCATCTGCATAATGTATTCGACAAGCTGGGAGTGTCGGATCGCTTGGAACTTGCTCTCTACGCGATACACAACAGCCTCCATGTAAAGGTCTGATTTATAATTCCTTATTAATTCTTTGTTTACAAAATACGTAGATAAACCGTGTATTTCACTCTCCTTTGAGCGACAATCGGAGAGCACCGTCGGTTGCGAGGTGCTTTCAGGGACGAGATGCCTGGCCTGCGTGACGCAATTACGAAGACCCTGCTGCACTTAAGCAGAGGAGTTCAGTCACGTCCCGCCTCCACTACTCGAAGCACTAAACCGCCTTCCGCCGCAGACAGCGCCCTTCGAGCAGGACGAAATTTAGGTCCTTACCGCATTTTGAAACACTTGGGCGCGGGAGGCATGGGACATGTTTATCTGGCTCTCCATACTCGTTTGGGCCGCCATGTTGCTCTGAAGTTTCTTCCGCCCGATCTGACGGCTGATAAAGAAATGCTGCGACGGCTCGAAGAGGAAGCGCGAACCGCGTCGCGGCTGAACCACCCCAATATTCTGACGATCCACGATATCGGCCAGTTGGAAGGGGAGCACTACATTGACAGCGAGTATGTTGATGGAGCAACTTTGCGCAGCGCGATTGAACGCGATGTGATTGACCCCGCGACGGCTATCGATATTGCCAGTCAAGTCTTGTCGGCGCTGATTGCTGCCCATTCCGCAGGGGTGATTCATCGCGACTTAAAACCGGGTAACATCATGATCCGGCCCGATGGATATATCAAAGTCATTGATTTCGGTCTCGCTAAAAATACCCGCCGTTCCTCCGGAAGCACTTGGACCGACACCATCACGCGCTTTGGATCGATTGTCGGCACGGTTGATTACATGTCCCCCGAGCAGGCGCGCGGCGACCCTGTCGATCACAGGACAGATCTCTGGAGCCTTGGGGTTGTTCTCTATGAAATGGTTACCAATCGGCGGCCTTTCGATGGAGACACGGAAAACCACGTTATTGTCAATATCCTGGATAAGCCAGTCCCACAAATGAGGGACGTTCCCGATTTGCCCGTCGGCTTGTCAAAGGTGATCGGACGAGCGCTTGCCAAAAATCCCGACGAGCGGTACCAGACCGCCCGCGAGATGCTCACGGACTTGCAGGCAATTCGGCGGTCTTCTCATATTGAAAGCAACATCCATAAGGTTGCTATACCGGCGAGACCGCGAAACTGGAAGCTGCTGGTGCTCTCGGCAGTGCTCTCTGCTGGTTTGGTTGCCCTTGGAGCGGCTTGGTGGTTCACCAATGGGCGGACACAGTTCCTGGAGCCAGACTGGTTTCGAGTAGAGTCAGTCCGCCGACTTACTTTTAATGGACAAACTGTAGAGTCCTGTCTGTCGCCGGACGGCAGATATCTCGCGTTTGCAGCAAGCGATTCCAACGGCTTACAAACACTATATTTATCGCAATTGAGCGCTGCCAGCGAAGAAGTTAAAATTCCCGCGAAAAAAGTCTCTTACCTAGGAATTACCTTCTCGCCTGATGATGAGTTGTATGTTGTCTCGGAGGGTGATGATTTTAAGGGCAAACTGTACCGCCTCCCCCTGATTGGAAGTTCAACGGGTCAACCAATCGTTGTCGACATCGATGGGCCTGTCTCGTTCTCCCCTATGGGTGACCAGTTCGCCTTTGTCCGTCGTACTTCCAGCCAGCGCAAAGGCCGTGACCAGAATGAAAGTGCAGTCTTCATTGCATCCCGCGACGGCTCTCAGATTCATAAACTCTTCTCTACGACGGATTGGACAATTATGCGCCAAATTGCCTGGTCACCCAAGGGGGATCAAATTGCTGCCGTGCTTTTTAACGACGTAAGCGACCGCAATAGCAGGCTACTGCTCGACCTTGTTGGCCTTCATGGCACTGAACACCGTTTGCCCCTGCCAGACTGGCAGAAAGTCGGGCGAATTTGGTGGACAAGTGATGCGCGCTCGATCATTTTGCCTGCTGCTGCCCGCACAGAAGCGCCGAATCAGGGGCAAATTCATCAGATCGCGCTTAGCAGCCTCCGTGTCCAAGATATTACGAAGGACTTAGCGGGATATAGGTCAGTAAGTCTCACGAAGAACGAGAACCAACTTGCCGCCATAAAACAAGAAGTAAAAGTTAGTATTTGGGTGTCATCCCCAGGAGACTTTTCACATGGTCAAAGTGCGATGGCCGAAGCAGAACGGCACTCCAGTTTGGCTTGGGCAAACGAGGAGCAACTCATCTTAAACTCACAACGAAGTGGCTATCCCAACTTTTGGTTGTTTAATGTTGAGTCGCAAATTCGTACAAATCTCACAAATGAGCCTTTCGTTGAGCAGGACGCCCTTCCTGTTCCTGGAAGCAGGTCGATTGTTTTTTCTTCTAACCGTACAGGAGAGTATAAGCTGTGGAAGTTTGATCGAGATACTAACGTCTACACTCAGCTTACATTTGGCCCAGGATATGATGAAGCGCCAAGCATCACACCGGACGGGAGGTGGATCGTATATACGTCATGGAGTTCAAACAACCCGCATTTACGCCTTGTTTCTATTGAGGGCGGGGCAAGCGCTCAGGTCGGCAAATTTTCTGCCAAGTGGCCGCAAATTTCACCTGACGGTAAGCTCATCGCATGTTTGATAGAAAACCCTGAAGATTTCACTCTAACGGTGGCTGTCGTCCCTTTTAGCGGGTCTTCTGTTATTAAATCCATCCCAGATGTGCAAGAGCCTTTCCGTTGGTATGGCAGTAACCAAACACTTGCTGCCGTGAAAAATCAAGGAGCATCGAACATATGGGCGGTTCCGCTTAACGGCGCGGCCTTTTATCCAATCACCCATTTCGCGGACCAGAAGATATTAAATTTTGCTTTCTCATTGAAAGGTGATCGTATCGCTTGCCTTCGAGGAAGCTTAGAGTCTGATGTAAATCTATTCACTCGCCGTACTTCAAGGTGATTTGGCCCAATACTTGCGATAGAGTTTATAAATTCTTTTAAGGAGTTTTAGTATGAGTGGTGAAAAAGATCCTCGTGAAGATGCAGCTTTAAGTATTTTCACTGATTCTAAAGGCGCGGATACTACAGAAGGCGTCAACGGAGAAAGCGGTCAAACTGACCCGCGAGAACAAAAGGTGAAGGATGGCGGAGAATCAGACAAATAGCCTGAAAGCATAGAAATCCCGCTAAAATGGAGATAGTTCGCTATCTCCATGGAAATTTTAGATATCGAGGCGCGGCAGCATCGCCGTCAGGCCCTCGAAGACGCCCTTTCTTCCCGTATTCTCGTGCTCGATGGAGCGATGGGCACAATGTTGCAGCAGCGTCATCTTACTGCTGACGATTTTGGTGGTCCAGCGCTAGAGGGCTGCAATGAAAATCTTGTTCTGACTCGTCCTGACGTTATTCTTGATGTCCACCGCGCATATTACGAGGTTGGCGCTGATGTTGTTGAGACGAACAGCTTTGGCGGCACGAAAATCGTTCTTAGCGAGTATGACCTGCAAGACAAGTCGTACGAATTGAACTTTGCCGCGGCACGGATTGCAAGGCAAGCGGCAGAGGAGTTCTCGAAAGCGGGGAGGCTGCGTTTTGTTGCGGGCTCCATGGGACCGACTACCAAAGCGGTGAGCGTTACCGGCGGCGTAACTTTCCCGGAACTGGTCGCTAATTATTATGAGCAGGCTAAAGCGCTTATTGATGGCGGCGCTGATATCCTGCTGCTCGAAACTTGTCAGGATACCCGCAACATCAAAGCTGGCCTGCTTGCTATCAATCGCCTCGGTAAGGAGCTCAACTACTCCCTCCCTACGATGGTTTCGGGCACCATCGAATCGACAGGCACCATGCTCGCGGGTCAGACTGCCGATGCGCTCTATACTTCCATCTCACACGCGCATCTGCTTTCAGTCGGTCTGAACTGCGCTACTGGTCCGGAGTTTATGACGGATCATATCCGCTCATTACATGAGTTAGCTACTACGCGCATCTCCTGTTATCCCAATGCTGGCCTGCCCAATGAGGAAGGAAAGTATCTGGAAACTCCTGCCAGCTTGGCCGGGCAGTTGGAAAGATTCGTCGATCATGGCTGGTTAAATATGGTCGGCGGCTGCTGTGGAACTCGTCCTGACCACATTCGCGCCATCGCCCAAATGGTGGAAAACAAAAAGCCCCGTGCTCTCAGGACGTTTGGCCATCGCACATACTTTTCCGGAATTGATGTTGTGGAGGCCGAGGACAGCAATCGTCCATTGATCGTTGGCGAGCGCACCAATGTGATTGGCTCCCGCTTGTTCAAGAGCATGGTGGCGGAAGAAAAGTGGGAGGAAGCCACCGAGATTGCCCGTCGGCAGGTGCGTAATGGCGCGCATATTGTCGATGTCTGCCTGCAAACGAGCGACCGGGACGAGCTGAAAGATATTCCGCCGTTCTATGACAAGCTCATTCGCAAGATCAAAGCGCCGATTATGATCGACACCACCGATGGGCGCTCGGTTGAACTTTCGCTGACGTACTGTCAGGGCAAGAGCGTCATTAATTCCATCAATCTCGAAGACGGGGAAGAGAAATTCGAGCGTATTTGTCCGCTAGCCCGGCAGTATGGCGCGGCGCTGGTTGTGGGCTGCATCGATGAGGACCCCCTGCAGGCGCAGGCTTTCACTCGTGAGCGCAAATTGGCGGTGGCGGAGCGGTCTGTGTACTTGCTCACAACAAAATACGGGATTGCGCCCGAGGACATCATCATTGATCCGCTGGTCTTTCCCTGCGCCACGGGTGATGAAAACTATATTGGCGGCGCGGTCGAGACGATTGAGTCAATCCGTCTCATCAAAGAGAAGATCCCGTATGTCAAAACAATCCTGGGGATCTCTAATATCTCCTTCGGCCTGCCTGCCAATGCCCGTGAGGTCGTCAACTCCGTCTTCCTCTACTACTGCACCAAGGCTGGCCTTGATCTCGCCATCGTCAATGCAGAAAAGCTGGAACGCTTCGCCAGTATTCCCGAAGAAGAGCGTCGTTTGGCGGAAGCTCTCCTTTTTAATCGTCCTCCTGTCGATGTACCCGCAGATCATAAAGACTCCGCTTTACTGGAGACGGTGCCCGAGGATTGGCGTGAGCAATCCCATGACCAAAAGATTGCCGTCAATCAGTTTCATATTGCCGCGATTGCAAGCTACTTCCGCGGCGCTGGCAAAAAGGAAAAGAAGAAGGCTGCCGATCTGCCGCTGGACGAGCGTCTGGCGAATTACATCATTGAAGGCACGAAGGATGGACTGATCCCAGATCTGGATTTGAAGCTGGCGGAAGGCGCTGCTCCGCTCGATATCGTCAATGGGCCGCTGATGGCGGGGATGTCCGAAGTCGGGCGGCTGTTCAACAACAATGAGCTGATTGTGGCCGAGGTGCTTCAATCGGCGGAGTCCATGAAAGCTGCGGTAAACCATTTGGAGCAGTTCATGGAAAAATCGGAGACGTCGGCGCGGGGCAAGATCGTTCTAGCAACCGTAAAGGGCGATGTGCATGACATCGGTAAAAACCTGGTTGAGATCATTTTGAGCAATAACGGTTACGAGGTCGTGAATCTCGGCATTAAAGTTCCTCCAGATGACTTAATCCGGGCTTTCCAGCAGCACAAGCCCGATGCGATCGGATTATCCGGTTTGTTAGTGAAGAGCGCGCAACAGATGGTGACCACCGCGGGCGATTTGAAAGACGCGGGCATTAACGTGCCATTACTCGTTGGTGGAGCCGCATTATCCGAAAGGTTCACGAAAACGAAGATCGGGCCTAATTATTCCGCGCCTACCTTCTATGCCAAGGACGCGATGACCGGTTTGCGTTTGATGAATGAGATTATGGACCCGGCGCTGCGCGAGCAGGTTCTTTCCCAACACGTTTTCCGTGATGAGCCCATCACTGTCGTGGAACGTGAGCCGGTTGCGATACCTTCTGGCGAGCATCGCAGCCCCAAGGTTCGTACGGAGCTTCCGATTCAACCCGCGCCTTACTTGGACCGCAAAGTGCGTTTAGTGCCGAACCTGCCCGAGGTTTGGAGCTATATCAATCCGTTCATGCTGTACGGTCGCCATCTTGGTTTTAAGGGTAACTTCGAGGCTCGTTTAACGGAGCGCGATCCAAAGGCGCTGGAACTGTTTCATGCAGTAGAAGAAGTAAAGCACGAAGCCTTACGGTTTATGAAGGTTCGCGCCGTTTGGCAGTTCTTCGAGGCCGAGCGGGAAGGGAACACGCTTCATTTGTTTCAGCCGGGAGCTGATTCGCCTGCGGAAAGCTTTTATTTTGGGCGTCAAGCTAAGTCCGATGGACTTTGTTTAAGTGATTACGTGCTTGACCCGCAAGACGGATGCAGAGATCATATTGCGCTGCTCGTCGTGACGGCAGGCGAAGGCGTGATACAGCACTCGGAAGAAGCGAAGAGGCGGGGAGAGTTCTTTAAGGCACATGCTCTACAGGCGCTCGGCATTGAAACAGCGGAAGCCTGCGCGGAATGGCTGCACCGCCGTATCCGCGAAGATTGGGGTTTTCCTGATCCGCCCACGCTGACGATGAAG